>CAZQFT010000057.1:0-6687 GCA_964592565.1 uncultured Lachnospiraceae bacterium | reverse complement strand
ATTGCCATGCAGGCGTGGGGAACTCGTTTTACAGATTGCAGAAGCAAAATAATTTCAGATTTTGGTGGTGCGTTTCCAAGTCAGGACTATGAGGGTTTATATGGCGAAGGGATTTTTGCATTCGGCGGAATTGTTGGCTGGGCAGACAGTTGTTTGATTGAATATTGCATTGCAGATGTTTCTCAAACCCTAAGTTTGTGGTATGGAAATTGTTGTATTGTTGGCGGAATTGTTGGAATTGCAAGAAGATCAACGATTACAAACTGTATCAACTATGGCACAGTCATAAGCAAGGATATTGCGGGCGGAATTGCTGGCGCAATCAGTCATGGAACATATGTTCAATATTGCAGCAGTTCTGATCAAAATATTAAAGTTTCCCTAGATGGTTTTTATTATAGTGGTGAAAAAACATATCATGCAAACAACTCGTTCATTTCAGGTGCGATTTGTGGCGGCATTGTAGGCTATATTACTGGTGATGGCGGAGAGGGTTATTATTATGTTTACGCGAATGACTTTCAGCGTTATTCGTCAGAAATTGAGATGTGGATGAAAGGCGGACTGGCGTGGATAGCATATGGTGGTGCTGGACTTCGCACGCCGGATTGGAGCGGGGGCTCGCTTGTTGAATATTGTTATAATCACCTTGATATATTCCCCCATGCTGGAAGTTCTGATTCTCTGCTTGATGACATACGATATTATATTGGTGGTGCTGGAGGAATTGTTGGGACCTCTACTGGTGCATATATTAGATATGTATACAACATTGGAACTCTTTACGCTGGTTCTGATTACAGCAAGATTCTCGAAAATTATTATACAACCGGATATTCAGAAGACAGTGCCGATTATCCTGCAGGTGTTAAATACTCGCTTTGGGAGATGTTTGAATATGGTGGGTTGGATCCGGGCGGAGCAGATGACAGTTGTGTTGTTTCCGGTCTTGTTGGACGCGGAGCTTATACAAGCGATGATTTTTACTGTTCTGGAGCCGGAGTGAATCTAGAAAACGCATTTGTTGTCATTGAACGCGACTGTATCTACTATTATTATGATCGTTTTGGTATCAATATTGCTGAAGGAAATTGTTTCAGCATCGACTTGGAAAGTTTAAGCGTTTCACTTGAAGAAGAATTGCAAGGCGTACTTAGTTCAGCTTTCGAGATCACTTCTTATTTGGAGGACGGCTGGGTGTGGGGCAGCGAGATTAGAGACATCTCAAGTCCAGGAAGTATAGCAAGCGAAGTTTTCTTCCCATATTTGGACTGGCAAATTCAAACAATTGCTTTTGATTTGACATACAGAGATTCCCAACTTTCTGATTCTTGTGACCCTTTTGATATTGGTACTGTAGATTATTTCACATCTAATGATTTTTACTCTTTTTTTGGTTTTTTAGGAAGTGATCCTGCTGAACTTAACTATGGTTACAGTTGGTGTTATTCAGCAGAGATTGATGGTTACATTTTGCAAAAGCAAACCATTTATGGTGAACCACTGGGAATTATTCCTTTTCCAGAGGCTTCATATAATGACTCACTTTATTTTGCGGGTTGGCAATTGGTTTGCGGAGAAAGAGACCAAAATCTTTATAGTGATTATGTTCTGAGAAGTTTCCATTTGATGCTTTGTCAAGACACAATTTTGTTGTTTGGTGGAGAAGTTGCGTATCCTGTTGACATTGAAATCGAACCCGACATGGTTTTTGCACAAAAATGGGTTATGTTAGAGGATGACATAGAAGACTATGGCACCTTGAATGACGGAGAATACACCGCACTTATTCCTGTGGTCGGTGACACAAGTTACGAACCTGTCAAATGGGCTCAAGGCGGATATAAGTTTTTTGGCAATAAGACTGCACCGGGGCAAATTCCTCCAGATTTTGAAGAAGGGATGGATTTATATTTTTATAATGATGCAAGGCATATTGAAATAGAACTTTGGGAACTTTATGACCTGTACAATGTAGGAATTTATGGAAGTGAAGGTACCTTTGTTTATATTATTTTTGATGCAAATGGTGGAAAGTTTTCAGATAATTCAACAGCAGTAACAATCAGGTTTGCATATGGCGATTTAGTTAGTTCGTACACGCCAAGCAATCCAACTAGAAATGGATATACATTTAGTGGGTGGGCAGGTCTTGATTCTTCTGTACTAGCAACAAGTTCAACAACATATTATGCGTCTTGGACGGAAGTAGAATCTACAACATGTAATGTATATTTTTACTTAAATGGTGGAGAGGGAACAAAGCCAAGCACTCAAACAGTTTCAAAGGGTGCAAGCATTACACTTCCAACGAACAATTTTACAAGAGCAGGCTTTACAGCAAATGGTTGGAACACATCTTCTGCATTGACCGCAACCCCTGCTTATGCAAGTGGTTCAACAGTCACAATCAACAGCAATACATTTTTCTACGCAAACTGGACTCCAAAGGCAAAAAGCGTAACAATCAACTTCAAATTTTACGAAAGTGGTGCATGGAACACAACAACAAAAACTGGTTTCTCTGCAAATGTTACTTATTACACAACATCTTTATATTCAAATACAACATCAAGCACAACAACTTCACTCAGCGATTCGACAACGCTTACAATGCGTGCTGGGCAGACGATTGTGTTTAGCAGTATAGTGTCGGCAGAAGGTTGGTATTGCGTTGGGTGTTTTAAATCTTCAGAAGAGCCAACAAACTTGGCACAAGAGGTTAGTGATGCATCATATGCTCTTGCTGATGACACAAGCACTTTGACATTGTCGCTTTATTTCATGGAAAAAGTAAATTCACTTAAATATGACACGCAACTTCAATATTTCTATTTTGAAGACGGAGAGATGCCACAAACTGCAGTTGCAACATACAATTCTTCATTCAACACGCTTTTGACAAATGTATATGACAGTTCGACAGGAAGCAGTTTTACATCCAATGACATTACATTTATGACACAAACCTATACATATACAAGTGGGGAAGACAGCACTTTTGAAAGTTACAGCGGACAACGCTTTATGGGTTTTGTAATGCCAACAACTCACACGGTTAAACTTCAAGACCCAACAGCAAGCAGTTTAACATATTCGTCTTACACATTCTCAGAAGGCACTACATATTGGTTCAGATATGATCCAATTCGTTGGCGTGTGAGTGACTATGGCACTGCAAGCACAGAACTTCCAACCGATTGGGATTTGATTGGTGAAACAACAACAAATGTGAAAGTCACAAGTGACATTTTGTGGTGGGATGTTGTTCATAGTGGTGAATTTGGAGTTGGTGATGAAGTTGCTGGAAATGAACTTTATTACAAAATTCTAAATTTTCAAACAAAATATATAGATTTTGGATGCGAAAATTGCGCTTCTGCGACTTATACTATAGACCAGATTAATACGGCAAAAGAATCAAATGATAAAGTTGTTCAAACTACAGACACGGTAAGTAAACCGGTTTTTGCAGGACTTGATGAACTTGAGACATATCAAAGTGAACTTAACAGTTATGCGAGTGCGTTTGTATGCGTTCTTGCAGGTAAAAATCAAAATCAATTTGTGGAATATTGGACGCGCGACATTGGACAGCAAATTGGTTGCGGAACATATGTGACACAAAGTGGAACGGTTTTGAAAAACAGTTATTGGAACACACAAAAAGGTGTTCGACTTTCAATGTGTATGACCGAAGGAGTTTATATAGGTTTATAATTAAGATTTAAGTCTGCCGGCAGAAATAAGTGATTTGTTTCTGCTTAGCAGGCTTTTTCTTTGCATACAAAAACAAACTTAAAACTGGAAATTGCGATTTTAATCTTTTTTTAATTATGATTTTCTTCCAAATTCAAGCACATTGCTTTTTATTTTACTTTTTTCGACATCAAAGACGACAACGCGACATTTTGCGATGTTTTTCTATGCCTCGATTTTCAAATAATTATGTTATCTTATTCATGTTTTGCAAAATCAAAAAAAATTAAGGAGTAGAAAAATGGAAAATGTTAAAGAAAGCAAATTGCCAAAAATTTATATCGCAGACAATACAGAAGAAAACAGCGTGATTGATTATTTTAAAGCAAGTGAAAATTTTGAGTTTGTAGGTGCAAGTGCAGACGGGTCAAAAGTTGCGGAAGAGGTCTTGAAAATTCAGCCAGATGTTTTGGTTTTGGAGGTTATGCTTCAAAATCTTGACGGATTTGCCGTATTGGAGAAAATTAAGACGCTTAAGGACAAAATGCCAAAAGTCTTTTTTGTTTCAAACCTTTCTCATAGTGGTTTTGTCACAAAAGCCATTCAATCTGGGGCAAGTTATTTTATGGTTAAGCCGGTTTCTGCAGAAAATTTGGAAAACCGAATTTTTGAAGTTCTTGACAACAACAAAAATAAAGGCGAAAACAGACAACTTGATGAGAAGATTTCGAATATATTTATAAGTATAGGCATTCCAGCACATATTAAGGGTTATCAATTTTTGCGTGAGGCAGTTAAACTTGCCGTTGAAGAACCAGAGATTATTGGTTCGATTACCAAGAAACTCTATCCAACAATTGCAGAACGCTTTGAAACAAGTTCAAGTAAAGTTGAAAGAGGTATGCGACATGCAATTGAGGTGGCTTGGAACAGAGGTAAAATTGAAAATATTAACAATATTTTTGGGTTGAAGATATATAATAGAAATGAAAAGCCCACGAATGGTGAACTCATTGCACTTATCGCTGACAAGATGATTATGGACGGCTAAAACTCAAAAAATTAAAAAAAAGAACAAACTTATGTGTTGTTTTTGCTAAAAAAAGTGATTTTTTTTCAATTTGGGTCTTGAAATGTGTTTTTGAGTATGCTATAATGAGGTCATAAACAAGGAGGTAACATGTCAAGAACACTCTCAAAAATTTTAGTTATTTGCGCAATGGTTGTTGTTTTTCCACTTATGATTGTTGGAACAGCATTCGCTTCTTTCTATTCAATTGAAGCAACAACAGCCGTTGAAGTTTACACAGGCTCTCACGAAGTTCCAACTGACGCTTTTGCTCAAGTTCAATATGGCGAGCAAGCAAACACAAAACTTACAATTGCAGAAGGACACTTAAACGAAATTCAAATCAAAACCCTTTCAAATGGTTATGATTTTGTTGGTTGGTATGCTGGTACTTTGAAAGATTATACTGCTGACGAAAACCCAGAATTTATTTCTGCTGAAAAAACACTTAAGGCAAAGACAGTGGATTATGAAAATCTTGTTGCCGTTTTCGAACTTAAGTCTTACACACTTTCTTGGAATTATATCGCAAATCCAGAAAATACAGCGGAAGTTTCAACAACTGCTCCAGAAGGTGCAAAAGCAGAATATTATTGGGGAGATGCGCTTCCAGTGCTTTCTTATGACCACTACGATTTCAAAGGATGGACTGTGGAAGGCGATGAAACATTCTATTCTGCTGCAAAATTTGAAAACAGCGGTGCTGTTGTTGCCAACGCCCTTGCAAATTCTTGGCAATCACATGGTCAAGTTGAAGTAAGATATTATGATGAAGACAAGAACATTATCAACGATGCAACAGAAACAATTTATAAGGGCTCAGTGGTTGCAATCAAGAATCCATCAGATGTTGTTACTTTGGAAGATGGTTATAAATATTCTTGGAAAGATTCAAACAACTTTACCGTTTCTGGAAGTTTCTCAATTCCAAAAGAGTTTGAAGGTGAAAGCGTAAACTTCTATCTTAACAAAGAAACTGCCACATATACGGCAAACTTGACAGAAAATGCCGAAGCGACTTACAATACTGCAAGTGTAAGTTTCACAGTAAAGAATAAGACTGCACTTGAAAATTTGTTTAATGAAGAAAATTGGAATAAATACAGCTTCCATGAAATTGCAGGAATTTCATTCAATGAAACAACTTATACAACAACAGATGAATTGAGTGCAGCAATCGTTGCATCAAGCAAAAACAACAACGCAACAGTTGAACTTGAAGTGGTTCTTAAAAAATATTTTGAAACATTCACGGTTAAAGAAGTTGATTTTAATATTGCAATCTTCCAAAAAGATGAAGAGATTGAAGAGACTAATTATTCTTTTGGAGACAAAGTAGGAGGATTGACTTCACAAACTGTTGAAGAGTGGTTAGATATAGCAGGTAAGACTTTTGTTGATAGCACTGAGGATGATGCAAAAGTTGTAGATGTTGTAAATCTTCGAATTTGGGTTAACGGAGAATTTTCTTTCTACAATGTTACAAGAGAGACCGTATTTGCTGATATAATAGAATCAATCCTTACAAAGTATACAGTTGGAAATGATAGCGTATTTGAGATTGAAAAGATTATAGTGAATTTTTCACAAAAAATTTAAAAAACTTTTAAAAATTAGTTGACATCCGCTCTCTAGGTGTGATAAACTTAGAGAGCAATGAGGGAGTTTAGCTCAGTTGGTAGAGTACCTGCCTTACAAGCAGAGGGTCATAGGTTCGAGTCCTATAACTCCCACCAGAAGACAAGCACAGCAATTGCTGTGCTTTTTTGTTTTAAGGTGCTTAATGGACTAAAATGGCTTTAAATAAGTTTTACTTTTAAAGTGATAGATATTTGTACAAAAGAGGATTGAGGTTTTGAATACAAAGAAATGGCTCGTAATGATAGCGAGCGTGTTGGTTGCTGGGCTTGTGAGTGTTG
>CAZQFT010000056.1:0-6732 GCA_964592565.1 uncultured Lachnospiraceae bacterium | reverse complement strand
AGAGAGTATGAAAGAAAAAATTAATGATGTTGTAAAAGAAACACTTGCGGATTTTGAAAATCGAGTTAGGGAGCGTAAAAGTTTTGAAAATCAGTGGCAACTTAACATGAATTTCTATATGGGTAACCAATTTTGCGATGTTGGGTTTGGTGGATTTGTAAGAGAACTTGACAAGCAATATTTCTGGCAAGAGCGTGAGGTTTTTAACCACATTGCACCGATTATTGACAGGCGACTTTCTAAACTTTCAAAGATTAAGCCAAGAATGTTTGTTTGTCCTGCAACAAATGACGAGCAAGACATCTATACAGCAAAAGTTGGAAAGAAAATTTTGGATAGTGTGTCAAATAAGATGAACTTGAGTGCGAAAATCAACCAAGCAACAAAGTGGAGTGAAGTTTGTGGAACAAGTTTCTACAAAATTTCGTGGAACTCTAATCTTGGACAAGTCATTGCGCTTGAAGAGGATGGAAGAAAAATTAAGACTGGCGATGTTGAGATTTCTGTTTGCTCGCCGTTTGAAATTTATCCAGATAGTGCAACGCATGAGGATTTGGATGATTGTCAAAGCGTAATTCATGCAAAGGCTTACAGCGTGCAACAAATCAAACAAATGTATGGTGTTGATGTTGAGGGCAAGGACATTGATGTTTATTCATTGGACGGTAACTTCAAAACGCTTGGTGGGCTTGGAATTGGTGGACTTTCGACAAAACTTATTGAAACCAAACGCAAAAACAGTGCGATTGTCATTGAGAAATATGTCAGACCGAATGAGCAATTCCCTGAAGGACGACTTATTATCGTTGCAGGAGACCAATTGGTGTTTGACGGAGAACTTCCTTACGAAAATGGGATTGATGGAAAGAGAGAATTTCCTTTTGTTAGACAAATATGTAACGAAGAAGTTGGAAATTTTTGGGGCGTCAGCATGATTAACAGACTTATTCCAATTCAGCGTGCCTATAACGCTGTTAAGAACCGCAAGCAGGAATATTTAAACCGTTTGACTATGGGTGTGCTTGCCGTTGAGGATGGAAGTGTAGATATTGATAATCTTGAAGAAGAGGGGCTTGCACCTGGCAAGATTTTGGTTTACAGACAAGGCTCTAATGCACCTTCTTTCTTGGGTGGAGAGCAAGTTCCAAGTGACTTTGAAAAAGAAGAAGAACGCCTTTTGCAAGAGTTTAATGATTTGAGCGGAACAAGTGAAATTGGTGGGCTTGATTATGTTTCTTCAAGTCTAAGTGGTGTTGCACTTGAAATTTTGATGGATGAAAATGAATCGCGTCTTATTTTTACGACAGACAGCATAAAAAGTGCAATTAAAACGATTGCTAAGCATGCCCTCAGGCTTTACAAGCAGTTTGCAAGTGTGCCAAGACTTGTTAGAATTGTTGGAGAAAACGGCGACCTTGATTTATTCTATTTCAAAGGAAATGAAATTTCAAGCGATGATGTGCAGTTTGATACGGACAATGACAACAATTACACCATGTCACAACGCCGTGATATGATTTTTGACCTTATTGACAAAGGCTTGCTTCAAGATGAAAACGGCAAGATTTCAAATTCTGTTAGGGCGAAGATTATGGAAAACATTGGATTTGGTGTTTGGGAAAATACGGTTGATATTTCTGCGTTACAAATTAAAAACGCTGACATTGAAAACAAAAGGTTGCTTGACGGCGAAGAAGTTGAGGTTAAGGCAATTGATGACGACGCGTTGCATCTTAATCAACACATCGCTTTTATGCTTAAGGATTTGTATGCTGGCGAATTTGACAAGAAGATTGAAGAAAAATTTTTAAAACATATTCAAAATCATAAAGAAAGACAGGAGAAATAGTTATGGAAGAAGAAAACAAGATTGAGGAACAACCACAAAACATTGAAACATCTGTTGATGACAATGAAATGGGCTCCTCAGAAGCGAAACAAGAAGTTGAGCCGAATATAAGTGAAGCAGAAAGGGGCGTTCCCATTGGTAAATTTAAAAATGTAGAGGACTTATTCGAGGCTTATAACAACTTGCAAGCAGAATTTACAAGAAAAAGCCAAAGACTTGCTGTTTTAGAGAAAGACAAAACACCTGAGCAAACTCCAGAACAAATCGCTGAGGATGGACTTCAGGCGTTCCTTTCGAAAAATCAGGGGGCTGTCTTGTATGCACAAGAGTTAAAAGAGCGTGTTATGCAAGACGAAAGTCTGAAAAAAGAAAAAGACCCTTATGGCATGGCTTGGGCAAGTCTGTTGTATGAAAAACTTGCTGGTCCAAATATGGCAAAAGAGCCTTTAGTTAAAAACTTAATATTAAAAGACGAAGAATTAAAAAATTTAGTGGTTGAAAACTATGTTGAACAACTTAAAAATCAAAAGACGCCTGTTGTTATGGCGTCTGGTTCTGGCGAGAGGGTGACCAAAGTGGTTGCCCCAAAACCAGACAGTTTTGAACAGGCAAAGAAAGTTGTTTTAGATATGTTTTCCAAATCATAAAAAGGAGAATTAAATGGTTACTTTATCTAGTGCAGAAAATGTGCTTAAGGATGTTTATTTGGGTGTTATTGCTGACCAAATAAATGCAAAAACAAATCCACTTTTCAGCAGAATAAAAAAATCTACAAGAAATATTGTAGGAAAAGAAGTTAGAGTTGTTGCACCAATCGGCATCAACGGTGGAATTATGGCAGGGGAAGAAACAAGCGAACTTCCAAACGGAGTTGATACGCCTTATCTTTCTTTTGTTGCACCTCTTAAAAACTTGTATGGAAGATTTGAAATCAGCGATAAGGCAATCAGATGCTCTTCAACTGATGTAAACTCTTTTGTAAATCTTCTTCAAGACGGAATGGACAGCCTTTTGAAGGCAAGTATGTTCAATCTTTCAAGAATGATTTACGGTGACGGAAGCGGTTGTTTGTCAACTGTTACTGTTTCTGATGGTGCGGTTGTTGTTGACTATGTTGATGCAATTGCAGCAGGTATGTATGTTGACATCTATAACGGCGAAACAGCAAGAGCAACAAATGTTTATGTCGCAAATGTTGACAAATCTGCAAAGACTGTTACTTTTGCAACAACAGTTTCTGGAATTGCAACTGGTGACAAAATCTATTTGCACAACTCTAAGGACAGCGACATTATCGGTCTTAGAGGCATTGTAAACAACACAACTCTTTATGGCGTTGACAAGGCTGCTTATCCAATAATGAACGCAAAGACTTATTCTGCTGCAACTTCAGATGCTTTCGATGAAGATTATGTTCAAAAAATTATTGATGACCTTGAAAGTGCAGGAACAAATGTAAACTTTATTAACTGCTCTTATGAACTTAAAAGACTTTATCAAAAATATTTGACAATCTATAACAAAAACATTGATTACACAACACTTGAAGACGGCATGAAAGTTTTAACACACTTTGGAACTCCTATTGTTCCAACAAATCAAGTTAAGGCTGACGAGGCTTATTTCTTGAATACTGACGATTTCACTTTCTATGAACTTGGAGATTGGAAGTGGCTTGAAGATGAATCAGGCAGAGTGCTTAAACAACATGCAAGCAAGCCAGCATATTCAGCAACTCTTGTTAAATATACTGAACTTATTTGCCATAAGCCAAACGGCGTTGCTTTCTGTAATGGTTTGTCTACAACAGTAGCGTCTAATTAAGGATATTAACCTATGAAAAAGTCATTTATTGTTGAGAGTGATTGTCTTGATATTGTGCAGAGAATTAAGACGATTGATCGAGATTATTTTGTTGAGTTTAATTTGCAAACAGAAAAATTCGAGTTGCATCACGCAGGGCAGGGCAAGGGGACTTATTGTTTAACATTCCCATTTGATGTGCTGGACGAGAGGGCATATTTGCATGTTTTAAAGACGAAAGTTCAGAACAGTGATGCGCTGTTTGAAGAAATGGAAAAGCAGAATAAATTGCTTGAAAAAAGACAAATCAATCAAATTTTAAATGGCTTTAAGGAGAGAATGTATGACGGTTAAAGACATTTTGAAATTGGTTTGTAGTTTTGTTGGAGAAAGAGATATTTTAAGTAAGTTTGAGGTCGATGGTTCGACTTTTACTGCTCGTGAAGAGCAGAAGATTGAATCAATGGTCAGATGCTTTAATCTTGTTTTGCAAGAAATTGCAAGTGATTATATTCCATTTTTGATTAAAGAGGAAATTGATGTCGAAAATTCAATCTTAAACTTTTCAAATCTGAATAAATCTGTTGTTAATATTTATGAAATCAAAAACCGCTTTGGCATGAACTTGAAGTTTAAACTTTTTCCAAATTATGTTGAAATTGAGGGTAAGGCAAAATCAATTGTTTACAGTTTTTTGCCAGACGAAAAGGGGCTTGAAGACGAGGCAGAACTGTGCTGTGGCGTTACGCCACGAGTTTTGGCTTACGGCATTGCAAGCGAATATTTCTTGATTGAAGGCATTGGCGAAGATGCTGAAATTTGGGAAGAAAGATTTAAAGAAAGTTTGTTTATTCTTTCGCGAAAGCGTGGGGAACATCTTTTGCCTAAAAGGAAATGGTTTTGATTTTTTATAAGAATAATAAATCTCATAAAAAGACTGAAGAAAAGAATTTGATTTTCTCTATTTTTGGAAATGGGGTTGTGGAAGATGTAGACGACCTTTTGGCTAAGCCAAATGAGTGCAAGATTTGCTATAACCTCAATTTCAAAAATGGGGCACTTAAGACAGGATTGGGTTTTGCACACTTAAAAGCACCTGAGGCCGAGGATACACCGATTGAGAATTGGCATACATTCAAATTTGCAGATTTTGTTTCAAAAATTGATGATATTTGGCTCAATCGTTGGTTTAATACGAATACAAACAAGTTTGTTTATCAAATATGGTTTTATGAAGACAGCACAAAAATTTTGTGGACTGTGCCTTTGATTGATGAATTTGCTGGAGAAGTTTGGCAAAGAACAGTGCTTGTTAAAAGTTATCCAACTTATGTGTGCGAATACAGAATCGACAACGAAGATTCTACGGTCTTTTTTACAAATGATGGGATCGTTTATTTAACAAGAGATACGGATTATACTTATGACGCACCAGCAATGATTTCTTGTTTGGTGCATTATGATAACTTTTTTGGAATTACAAATACAAACCGCAATACACTTATTTATACAACAAATTTAAATCTAAAAGAATGGGCAGATGATAACAGTTCTGCAATTGAATTTCTAGATAATCGTGGGTCTTTTACAAAACTTGTTGGATTCAATGATTATGTATATTTATTCAGAGAACATGGAATTACGAAGTTGTCAATTTATACAACCAAAAATGACTTTTCATGTACTCATCTTTACACTTCTACTTCAAAAATTTATGAGAAGTCGGTGTGTGTTTGTGGAGATAAAATTTTCTTTGTTACAAGGGATGGGCTTTATTCATTCAATGGAAACTCGGTTTCGCGTATTGGCGAGAAAAATGATAAATATTTGCGTTGGGTTGATAATTCAAATTGCTGTGCAGTCAGTTTTAATGGAAAATATTATCTTGCTACAAAATATGATTTTGATGATGGGGTTGCAGTTGGAGCAGAAAATGAATCGGACTGTGTAAACAATGTGCTTTTCGAAATTGATATTGATACTTTTGATATGAATATCTATCGCGGAGTGGATATTAAGACTTTGCTTGCGGTAGATAGTCCAATCATGAGCAAGTTGTGTGCGTGCTATAACTCAACTGAAAATAAAAATGTAATCGGAGAACTTACATTTGATGGAAAAACTTTTAACGAAAACACTGAAAAACTTTGGATGTCTTATAACACAGATTTGGGCTATAGAGGTAAGCGAAAGAAAGTTAAGGAACTTGTGATTAATTCGCTTTATTCTTGTGTTGTTGATATTGAAAGTGATGAAGATAGTTGTGAGATTGAAATTGTTGGTGATGAAAAAGAACAAAGAGTCCCTCTTAATGTTTGTGGGAAAAACTTTCAATTTACATTTAAAACAAGCGAACAATTCTGCGAAATTAGCAAGCCTATGATTGTTTTTGATGTTGTTCAATGAGAAAAGTTTTTGACAAAATAAAATTTTTTAATAAGAGACGTTTTTATTTGGGTGGCGATTATGCTGCCTTTGCTAACTTATTAAAAAGGGGTGAAAAATTTGGAAATATGGAATGAAATAATCAGCATTGTTGTGAGCAATGGAGTGTTTGCAATTTTGTTTGTTTGGCTTTTTATGTATCAACTTAAGGATAGTTCAAAGCGTGAAGAGAAATATCAAGAAACTATAGAAAAATTGACGGAAAATTTGCAGGTTTTGCAGGATGTCCAAAAGGATGTTGGAGAGATTAAGCAGTATTTAAGTGGAGGGAGTGAATATGAAGAACTTCTTTAAAAAAATTAAATCTTATGGTTTTTGGGTTAGTTTATCTTCGGCATTAGTTTTGCTTTCTACATCACTTGGAAAGGCTTTCGGCTTTGAAATTGAGAATAAAATTATTGAAGATATTGTCATGGCTGTTGCTGGTGTTTTGGCTGTGTTTGGAATTGTTTCAATGAATACGAATACCAATGACGGCGACACCAAGCCTTCAGAGGAAGAAAGTTCGAATGATTTGGAGCAGTCAAATATGCAAAATGAGAAATTTGTTGAAGAAAAAGAAGATTTGCCCTTTGAAGAGGAAAATTTAGATAAAAAATAATCGAATAAACATAAAGAATAATGTATAAATATGC
>CAZQFT010000055.1:0-6753 GCA_964592565.1 uncultured Lachnospiraceae bacterium | reverse complement strand
AGTCTTAAAACGCTCTTCCACACTTCCTCCGACTTGTTGTTTTGTCAACAAGTTTAATATACCACCAATCTTGTTGTTTTGTCAACAAGTTTTAATAATAAAATATAAAATCTTTAAATTTATATTACTATTCTGCTAAACTCCCACAAAATTTAGCAAAAAAACAGGGCTTTTCCAAAATGTAAAAGCCTAGTTTTGTACTATTTCAAGTTCAAAAATGTCATCAAATCGAATTTTTAGCAGTCCAATTTCAAGAATTTGATTTGCATAGTCAGGTTTTGCTTTTGCCACTATGTTGAAATAATGCCCATTTTCAAAGTAAACAGCCCTAACCCTATCCTCTTTTGTTATTTGCAGAAGAGTCCTCGAAATTTCCTCAATTTTTCCCTCGCTTAAATCACCTTTCTCAATACGCTCATGCTGATATTCTTTCATACGCAAAGCATCTTGCAAGCCTTTCAAAGCATCAAACGGTGCAAACTGTTTTGCTCTGTCTTGCCTAGTCATCTTTGTTCTGTTCGCCACTGTTATGTCCTCCAATCATATTATTCCTATCCTTTTGCGTAGCATTTTCCTGCAAATCAATTCCTTTAAGAACCGCGTTTTTACCAAACTTGTCCTGCAATTCAATCAAAGTATAAACCAATTTCTTTTCTTTCTCAATTTCATTCAAATCTGTAAAAAAATCATACTGCTCATTATCCTCGTCCAGTAGGTCAGCAAAATCATAGGTGATTTTTCTAATAGGTCTGGTCTTGTCTACAATCTGATCAAATAATCTCTCCGCATACTGCCCAATAACCGAAAACACATTTGTCGTGACAGGCAATCTTATTGTACCTTTCGCAAAGTCATGCCTGCTATCCCCATAACCAATATATAGATGAAGTAGATGTGTTACAAAATGATCTCTAGCAAGCCGATAGCATCCCTCCTGTACCATTTCTGTCATAACAAGTCTTGCATCTTGAAAATTATAATTGCAAGGCAAAATTTGTGAGTTTGAAATTGACCTAGATTTGCTTTTATAGTTTTTTATATCACTCATCAAACATGATTCTCTTCCCCAAGCATGATCAATCAAAAGTTCTGCATTAATTCCAAATTCTTTATATAACAAATCCTCATCACATTTTGCAATACCTTCCATATCAACAATTCCAAAGCGTTCAAGACGCGAAGCAGTGCCTTTTGAGATTTGCCAAAAATCTGTGATCGGTTGATGGTTCCATAAAGTTTTTATAAACTTGCCCTCGGTCAGCCACCCAATTCTGTCTGGGCTATGTTTTGCGGTCAAATCTAACGCTATTTTTGCCAAAAACATATTCGTTCCAACGCCAGCGGTAGCAGGAATCCCAAGTTTATCCCAAATCTCTTTCATCAACTTTGTTGCAAATTCTTTTGCCTTCAAATTATAAAGCTTTAAATAGTCCGTTGCATCAATAAAACACTCATCAATCGAATAAACATGAATGTCGTTTTTGTCTATATATTTCAAGTAAGGGCCATAAATCTCTGCTGCATACTCAATATATTTTTTCATACGCGGTTTTGCAATTATAAAGTCCAAGTTTTTAGGAATTTCATAAAGCCTACATCTGTTTTTAATGCCAAGTTCTTTCAACGCTGGAGAAACCGCCAAACAAATTGTCGTATCTGACCTGTCGAGATCTGCCACAACCAACTTTGTAGTAAGTGCATTTAATCCCCGCTCCGCGCATTCAACCGAAGCAAAAAATGACTTCATATCAATAACAAAATAACATCTTTGCTTTTCAGCCATAATGCACACCTCAAAATTTATTATACCACATCGACAAAAAATCTATAAACAATAATTAATAAATATAAATCCAAAATTTATCTCACATCCACTAAGTCTGTTGCATATTGTGAAAATGGAGGTATCTAACAATGTTATTCACTAACAATAGATGTTGTCAAAGCAACATTCATCATATATTTCCAATCATTGGTGCAACAGGTGAAAGAGGCCCAGCAGGCCCTCAAGGTCCAACCGGCCCTACTGGAATTTCTGGCCCTACTGGCCCAACTGGCGCGACAGGTCCAACCGGCATTACTGGGGCTACAGGAATTTCTGTAACTGGGACAACCGGAGCAACTGGTCCTACTGGAGCGACCGGCGTCACAGGTGCTACTGGACCGACCGGTGCTACTGGACCGACCGGTGCTACTGGTGCAACTGGTCCAACCGGTGCAACTGGTCCAACCGGTGCAACTGGTGCAACTGGTGCAACTGGCGCGACAGGGCCGACTGGACCTGCTGGAACAGACGGATTGTCAATAACTGGACCAACTGGTGCTACTGGCATTGCAGCAGTCGCAAGTTTTGGAAGTTTCTTCTCCAGTGCAGAACAAAGTGTCGACAATTCAAGTTTTCCACTTACAAGCACAATTACCTCAGAGGGATTAACTCTTGAAGGCACGACGGGAATTGTTACACTTCCAAATGTTGGCACTTATAAGATAGACTATGGTGTTTACGCTGCAAGCAGTGCTACGGCAAGTGACTATATGGCTCTCTTCTTAAACGGAACTGAAGTACAAGGAACTGCTCGCGGACTTGAAAACAACACAATGATAAATGCAAGTGCAATTATTGAAACTTCAGCAGCAAACAGCGAATTAAACATTCAAATCGTATCCGACAACGCCGTAACATTCCTTGATGATGATGGAATAAATGGTTATCTTGTAATCACACAAATAGCCTAAACTCAAGCAAACGAAATAAAATCAAAAAAAGCAGGAATTTCCCTGCTTTTTTATATATTTTCAATTTGATATAACTCTTGATATTCTTTGCAATTTTTAAAGAGTTCATCATGCGTCCCCTCTGCAATAATCTTTGCGTTATCCATAAAAATAATTTTGTCCGCGTTAATAATTGTTGATAGTCTGTGTGCAACTACGACAATTGTATGTGTTTGTGAAAGTTTTTCAATAACTGCTTGTATTTTTGCTTGATTTTCATTATCAAGTGATGAGGTCGATTCGTCAAACATAATGATTTTTGCATTGTTAAGGAGCGCTCTCGCAATTGCCAATCTTTGACGCTGTCCACCAGAAAGAGTTATCCCATTTTCACCAATCAAAGTGTCATATCCATCTTTGGTTGTCATAATGAAATCATGAATCTCACTGTTTTTGCAAGCCTCAACAATCTCATCGTCCGAAGCATCTGGTTTTACTAGAAGAAGATTTTCTTTAAAACTTCTGTTGAAAATGTAAGGTGTTTGTTGAACATAACCAATGTTGTTTCTTAAAGCATTCTTTGTCAAATCCTTAATATTTACACCATCCAGCGTAATTTTACCTTTCGAGACATCATAAAACCTTGCAATCAAAGACAATGTTGTACTTTTCCCACAACCAGTTTTTCCAACAATTGCAGTAATCTTGTTCGGTTCTATATCAAGATTAATCCCACTTAAAACAGGTTTGCCCTCTTCATAGGCAAAATGTACATTCTTGAATTTTATTTTACCCTTAAAGTTTTTGATTTCCCTTTCGCCAAATGTCTCGACTGGATATTTTTCTTCATCCCAAAGTTCCATCATACGAGAAGCTGAAACCTCAACATCAGACAACCTTTCTTTGATGTTGAATATATACCAAAACAACATTCTAATATTATTCTTATAAGACCAGAAGAACAAAATGCTTCCAGCATTGTAAACATTGTGTGTCATAAACAGTCCAATAAGAATCAGCATTACAAAGGAATTTAGTGCATTGGCAACAAAACTTGAAGAATACGCCCAATTTCTACGCCAGACAGTAATTCTGAAACCTCTGTCATAATGTTGCTTTGACTTGCCATAATAATCACTTTTTACTTTCTCAGAAAAATTTAAACTTTTTACATCTGCCGCCCCACGAATTGATTCAAGCATGATATTACTTGCTTCGTCACCGGTCTTCCTGTTCCTTCTTCTAAGTGCATTGTGTCTAGGAATAATAAACTTATCCACAATAATTTTTATCAAATAGAACGCCGCAGACACAACAAACAAAATAGGCACATTTATTGCAATTACAATTGCATATGAAAATGCCATGACAAATCCATAAATGTTATTAAAAATTTGATCAAGCATGCTTGAAATCGCCGTAGATTCATTAACTCTGCTTGTAAAAGTTGAAGTTTGAGTAGTCGTAAAACAACTTGCTTTTAAGTTTGAAATCCTATCATACGTCTTGGTTTTTAAATCTAAATCAATTTGCATTTTAAGTTTGTCATAAAAATAAAATTGGAAATACTCAAAAATAAAAATGAAAATTTCCGTTACCAAAAATACGATTGCGTATATAGTAAATTTTTCAAATTGTTTCTCCGTAAAAAGAGAAAGAACTTCTTTTGTCAAAAGTGCGTTAAAAACACTTACAGCAGTATTTAAAACAAAAAATATAATAACAACAGCAAGCAAGCCTTTATTGAGCGATGCCATTTTAAAGGCTTTTAATGAGTTTCTTATTCCCTTTACCTTTTTTATTTCTTCTTTTGAAACTTTAAACTCGTTCTTATCTTTTTCTTTTTTCATAACCATTAACCTGATTGTATTATATCAAAAACATAAAAAGATGCCAAACAAATTGACATCCTTTATACAACATTCTCATTTTTATGTTGCTTAAATCAAATTATTTTTCTCTTTTTGGAGCATTTTGGTTTTCACAATTTTTTGTAACATCAAACTCACTTGTTACTTGCAAGGCTCTGATGCCTTTGTATCTTCCCTTTTCGGACTTTCCATACAAAGTCAATGCAAATCCATATCCATAAAATGCGTCATATGGGACTTCTTCATTCTTTTTGTAACTATCAAAATTTTTGATTAGTGTTTCAGCAACATCCAACTTAGAATAAAAATCACCATTGCTGTGTTCTTTTAATTTTTCCTCCTCAAGATAGAAATCGTCTGGGTCAAGTGTTGCCTCCAAGAATCCAACCGCATCAATAATATTATTATCTCGCACAAATGCCAAATAATATCCCTCTTGCACTTTCTTAAGTGTTTGAAGATATGGTTGCTTAGAATAAACTTGAGTCAGTTGCATAGTTTCGAACTTTTTTTGATTATAAATTTCCAGACTTAATACTCCGTCCCTATAGGCTTCGTCCGCATAGTAAAACTCCTTTCCAGCCTCACAAATCTTGTGTCTAAGAGTTTTCAAATCCTTTATGTTCTCATATGCACAGTCAACCAAAGGTTCATGCCATTGCATCGCTGCAACAACCTCCCATTCTTGGGCTGTTTTAGAACCATTTTGTTTTTTTATTGCAAGCCCCATTTGCTTTAAATCTTCATCCCAATCTTCTGGCTTAACATTTTTCAGATATTTCGCAAGACTTCTTGTGTGTCCGCGTCTTGCGAGGTCTGCGATTTGCGTTTTTACAAGATTAAAATAAGTTGACAGCAAGAATTTAGAATAATAAACAACATACTCTGTCAAAAATTCATCTTCATTTCCAGCATCTTTAAATTCGTTAAATTCATCAAATACCATATTTGCAGTTCCTTTGACCAAATTATAGCACACTTCATAATGAAATTCAAGCCCTATTTTGTCGCGTAATCTCAAAATTTCTATTGAAAATTAAATTATTTTTTGTTATACTATCCTTAAGGAGAAAACAACAATGTTAATGAAAACAAAAACCGTTGAAATTACAAGAGAAAATCAAACCAAATCAAACGGCATCACTCTAACAAGACAAGGCATAAACAACTTAAACAATCGAATAAAAAAAGAAATTCAGCACAATCAAGAAGAATATCTTCATGGCCTTGACAACGCTAAATTTCATAGAAACAAATCAAAAGAAAGAGAATTATAACACATACAGTTCGGCTTACGCTAATATAAATATATTTATAGAATTCACCCATTAACTAATCACTATGAACATATATTAAATTAGGAGTTGTATATGAAAATTAGTAATTTTTCAAATAACGAATTTATAGAATGCATCAAGTTATATTCTCCATCTTTTAAAAACCTCTCAAATGAAACATTAGAACCAATATCAATTATTGAAACTCAAAGAACCGACATTAGCGTTTCGGTCATTACTACGCAACTCTATATGTCTAAATATTTAATGAACAAGGTTTTCAAGTTTACGGACACACAAAACGGCACCATTAAAGTTGAGGTTATCGAAGTTGACAAAGAAAATGTGTCACTTATTGATGTAACTGAAAATTTTTCGCCACTGTTTAGAATGATATCAAAGGACAATTCACAAAAAGGAAATGATTGGCTGTCAAGATTGACCTACAAAGATTTGTTATATCTTGCAAACAAATATATTTTACCTTGCTCCAGCATCATGCTTGAATGTAATGAAAAATTTAGAGACCATTGCAAAAGAATTTCTTTGAAAGACGAACTTGATTATTACCTAGATACTGTCGTTTTTGGAGATTACAGCCTAAAATGTGCTGGACATGACAACACAATTTCAAAACTTAATCAAAAAAATGTATTCACCCCTGATGACTTAGAACTTTATTATTTAATAACTAAAAGGCTTAACGAAACGGAGAAGTTGATGTATACAAAAGAATTTATTGATGCACATATGCACGCATATTCAAAGTTTCATTCAGGCAAAGATTTTTATCAACACGAAATCGAAAAAGCAAACAAAACCACAAATCAACTTATCTCTTGGGCGAAAAAAACCAACCAACAAACCGCACAAAACTCCCCAAAAACAAC
>CAZQFT010000054.1:0-6806 GCA_964592565.1 uncultured Lachnospiraceae bacterium | reverse complement strand
ATACGCCTTGTCATGATAGGCCGTTGAAATCGTCTTCTGCCCCTCGCTGTAAGCATTTGCGTAAAGAAAGAAGCACACTTCATTTAAAATGTTATCAGAGTTGTTAAAATATGTGACCGATTGTTCACATGAAAGAATCTTGTCTACTTCGTTATAGTCCGCCTTTATGCTGTAAAAATTTAAGTCTGCCGACTCTGATTGACAACCAACAAGCAAAAATGGACAACAAAGCAAAAGCATCATCAAAAAAGTTGCTATTTTAAATTTTCTTCGTTTCATGCAATATTCTATTCGCCCAAAATGCGAAACATGCTCTCAAAAACTTGTAAATTGGCAAAAATTGTGATATTATATATTCAAATTATGGCAAGGAGGCACTATGGCTTTTTGTAAATATTCAATTGATATGTTGGCAAACAATTCTGTTGCAGTTGACAACATTTTCATCAACAACTATCTTCCATACGCCGACGCAAAAGCCGTTAAGGTCTATCTTTATGGACTTTATAAGTGCCAAGACAGCAGCGGAAAAGACAATACTCTTGAAAATTTCGCCAACGAACTTCACATGACTCAAGAACAAGTTGAAGAAGCATATTCCTATTGGCAAGAACAAGGTCTTGTGCAAATCTTGAATGTAATTCCATTTGAAGTGCGTTATTTACCAATCACCGATGTGCTTAACAATACAAAAAAATATAATGTGAAAAAGTATGAAACTTTCAACGCTCAAGCTCAAGAAATCCTGTGCGGAAGAATGATAACTCCAAATGAGTATCGCGAATATTATGACATAATCGAGCGTTTCCATATGGAAAAAGAAGCCCTTTTGATGATTATCAACTATTGCGTAAACATCAAGGGCGATAATGTTGGCTATGCCTACATAACCACAATCGCAAAAGACTGGGCAAATCAATAAATAACCACTTCCAAACAAGTTGAAGACAGGCTTATGGAGTTTGAAACTTTGCGTTCTGGAATGGAATTTGTCTGCAAACTTTTGGGTCTTAAACGCCTTCCAAACATTGAAGAGAGGGCTTTATATCAAAAATGGACACAACAAGGTTTTGACGATGAGGTTTTGACATATGTTGCAAAGAAACTGAAATCAAAAAACAAAAGCACTTTTGCAGCACTGGATGTCGCCCTTGAAAAATATTTCTCTCAAAAATTGTTCTCTGTAAATGAAATTGAACTTTATGAGGAAGAAAAATCAAAAGCGACTCAAATTGCTCGCACCCTTACAAAAAATCTTGGACTTTATTATGAAAACATCGAACCAGTCGTTGACAACTATATCTTCAACTGGATAAACCTTGGCTTCAGCGAAAAAATGTTGGAAGAAATTGCAAACTATTGTTTTAAAACAAACGTTCGCACGCTTGAAGGAATGAACAAAGTCCTCTCGAAATTCCACAAAATGGGAATTTTAAGCGAACAAAGTTTGGCACAATATTTTGACGAAGTTCTTGCCGTTGACAAAAAAATCAAATCTTTGCTTGAAGCAATCGGCTTGTCAAGAAATGTAAATCAATTTGACCGTGACAAATTCAAAATTTGGACAGAAGTTTGGCAGATGCCACAAGAGATTTTGGACTATGCCTGCACCCTCGCCGTTGGCAAAGAGCAACCTATGCAATATCTCTCAAGCATACTTTCAACCTTCCATGACAAAAGAATCACCACTCTTGAAGATGCTAAAAATTCATTTGATATTGTTTCTTCTAAAAATCATAAATCAAATTTTTCAACTGGAAGAACATACACAAAAGAGGAAATGAACTCTCTTTTCCAATCAATTGAAGAGATTGAGGTGTAAAGTATGAAACAAGAAATCATTACAAAAGCACTTTCTGTCATCCAAGCACGCAGAAGAAAAGCGGAAAGTGAGTATACAAATATAATAAGCCCCCTTTATGAAAATAAAGAATTTGTTGACCTAAATAAAAAATACACCCGCCTTGTCATTTCAAATGCGAAAAAAGAAGCAGATGGGGAAGTTGTCGATAAGACAGAAGAAACAAAACTAAAGGCTAAGGTTGATAATTTCAAAAAACAAACCAGACCAAATTACTCATGCAAAATTTGCGACGATGTCGGATATGTAAATGGTCAAATGTGCAAATGTTTGAAAAAAGAAATTTCAAGCATTTTGCTTGCTGGCAGCGGATTTGACAAACTTGAGAAGTTTGAAGAAGCAATGAAGACAAGCGGACAACTGCTTCCAACCTATCAACTCATGCAAAAATGGTGTAATAGCGATTTCAAAAAAAATTTAGTTTTTCTTGCTGGTTCGCCAGGTGTTGGAAAAACTTATTTAACAAAAGCCATGGCAAACGAACTTATAGAGCGTGGAAAAGTTGTCAGAATTGTTACTGCATTTGCAATGAACCAAGACTTCAAAGAATTCAGCAAAAAACACAATGACGAACTTTTAAATAAATATATCGATTGCGAAGTTCTTTTCATTGACGACCTTGGAACAGAACCTCTCTACAAAAATGTTACGCTTGAATATCTGTATCTTGTTATCAATGAGCGAAAAATGCGAAAACTGCCAACAATCATCACAAGCAACCTTGATTTAAGCGACATCATTGAGTGTTATGAAGAGCGTATCAGTTCACGCATTGTTGACAAAGAAACATCAATAACAATTTTGTTGCAGGGCAACGACCGCCGCATTAAAAATTAATAAGTTTGAAATCAAAACAAAAGTTGTCTACATTTCAATATCTTAAACAACAAAAAAAAGACCAAATTTTGGTCTTTTTTTAATCACACTCCCACGTTGCTACCTTCGGTCATAACCATCGAGAATCTCACACCTTTTGCAGTGTTCCAATAACTGTTTGTCATAACCGTTCCGCTTTTGGTCACATATGTTCCGCATCCAAGTTGTTGTCCGAAATCGCGGGTCCAATATTCAAAATATTCAGTTTGGTTTTTCCCCGAAAGAACAGCAACCAATTGACTTGCGTAAGAACGCAAACTGGTTTGATAAACCTTTATGTCTGTCTGATTTGCAAGTATTGCCCTTCCATTTTGGAACCATCTTCCCTCAGCAGTTTCGGCATAAAGATTTGTATCATCATTATTGCCATAAGAGCCTTTGTTGTAACTATCCCAATAAACATACCAATTTATTCCATTTGGCGAATATTCAATCTTTTGCCCATAATAACTTCTTCCATCAGGATAATATCTTCTCATAAGTATTGATGAAACTTTCATTATTGAACCTAGATCTATTGCAACCGTTTTTGAGATATTATAGTAGGCATTTACACCAGTTGCGTCTGAGGCAAGCGTCATAGTTCCACTATACACAGTTGGTTTTAAATTGTTCGGAGCATCAAGAATCGTAGTTTCACTTCCATCTAAGGTTTTGATTTTTACCAAAGTCAAGTGATTACTTGCGTTTTTTGAACTTCCGTTTGATGAGAAACGAATATATCTCATATTCAGTGGCTCATTCCAATACGCACCTGAAACATCTGTAACCTTGTTGTTTCCACTTGCATTGTTCCACTGTTGGATGGTAAGTGTATTAGACCATGTTGAATATTGAAGATTCATTGTATCCCCGCCAAGCAAGGTGTTGTACCCTAATTTATCCATCAATGTCGTTTGAGTGTTATATTCGCCTTGATTAACAACATTTGTGCTGTCGTCATTAAGCATATCCCACCAAAGCACATCACTTGCAACAACAAAATTTGTTTTGCCTGAAGCATAACCTTCAAAATCGCTTGGTGCAAGTAATGAATCATAATCACTTACACGCCAACGAATTGGCTCGTACTCAAACCAATAGGTTGTGCCAGCAGAGAAAGTTCTTGAAGTTGTGCTGTCATTTCTAAATTTAACAGTTCTTGTTGTAGGCATCTCAAACCCAAGAAATCTCTTGCCAGTGTAAGCCGAAAAAGAAGAGTCCTCTCCGCTCGAATAGGTGTATGTATGGGTGTAAAATGTAATTCCATTTGATTCAAACGAATCAGTATAGTCACAAACATTTGTAAGCAATGTGTTGAAATTGGAATCATAAGTCACGACTGCTGTTTGAGGAAATTCTCCGTCCTCGAAATAATAATATTTATCAACGCTGTCATATTTCAATTGGTTGTCACTTACTCTTACAAATGGAAAACTGATTGTCAAAGATGATGTATCAACCCAAAATGACGATGGAGTCACATCACTTCTGAATGCATAACCTGTTGGTGCTGTAACATTTGTAATCGAAATATTTTGTGACGCCCTCATTGTTAAAGTTGAATTTGATGTGACGGTTGTTGAAACATTTTGTGTTGTTGTTCCAGTTGGTGTTGTGTTGTAATAACTCACATCCGCAGACCAGCCACTTCCATCATGAGTTGTGCCATAAAGCGGGTCTTCGAATGTGGCATTTATGGTCACATTTACTGCAATTGGCGTCCAGTTGGCATAGAGCGTAACATTTCCACCACTGTATGTAGTTCCACTGGCATAAGTTGGAGTTGAAGAAATTGTCGTGGATGTATTCCAACCGTTAGCGGTAAATCCTGTTCTTGTAAGGCTGTTTGTCTGCAATGTTGCAGTTGAATTTGCATTTAAGGTTTGAGAACTGGGGACGGTTCCAGTTCCACTATTTGCATTGTATGAAATAGTATAAGACCACATTGCATATAAAGTAACATTCCCGCCATTCGTTGCAGTCAAGTTTGACACCGATTGCCCATTAGTATATGTTGGTGTAAGTGAAGTTGAAGAACTACTTGTGTTCCAACCAACAAAACTATACCCATCTCTCGTGAAAGAATTTGATGTCAAAGCCTGTGAAGTCCCATATGTAAAAGATTGACCAGCCATTGTACCGCTTCCGCCGTTCGCATTGAATGTTACGGTATAAGTGTTTGCTTGCCATGCAGCAGTCCATGTTTCAACATGTGAATAAGCGGCAGACATTGTTGTAGCCGAAGCCAAAACCGACAAACTACTTCCTGTCCACCCCCTAAATGTATACCCCGTTCTTGTACCTGTCATTGTTGGAATTGTATATGTCAACCCCGCAATTGAATCTACTGTTTGACTGAAGCCTGAATATGAGTCTGAAAAAGTAACCTTATATTTCCACCTATAAATAAGATAATATGTACCACCTAAATAGTAATGACAAGAACTTCCTGGATGCGAAGAAGAAACAGTATGGGAATTACTTGAATTATTGTAAAGATAAACAACTCTAGAGCCCAAGACATAATCTTGATTTGATGAATTTGAAACACTGTCCGCACTTGCTCCGCAACACATCATACGCCAATCACTTCCATAATCAACTGCCGAAGTATCATACATTGTAACCTTCAAGCATGCTTGAAAATTAAATGTGTGTGTATAGTTGTAGTCTAAATATTTGAGGTTATTATAATTTGTATCATCATAACTTGCAGTGTAACCTCTTGCTGCATAAAATGTATGACTGTCAACTGAAAAATTTTCTGAGTTGTCTTTTTCACTTCTCCATTCTGTATTAAATGAAGCATACTTATCCGGCTTATTTGTATGGCTACTGCTTGCATTAACAGTTTCATAAGATGTCGAACTCACCCAAACAATTGGGATAATTGTAAAATCAAAGTTTGTTTTTTGTGATTCGGCATCTTCATTCCCCTCTTGAGGAGTTTCAATTGGAGTTTCTTGAGCAGGCTCATTTATGTCATTTAAAATGAAAAATAATCCTCCGCCCAAGACGCAAGAAAATGCTAAAAAAACAAAAAATATTGTTAGAAAAAATTTTTTGCTCAAAAATTACCCCCCCCCCGCAAAGTTACGAGGGAAAATAATCTGAAAGGGTCATGCATCCAGCATGACCCTTTTCCCTTCTTACTTTGCGGAAATGTAGGCCGGGAAGTAAGAAAGTACGAAAGTCTTGCTTAAGCACACCTCTATCTCAATTTTATTTTACATCATTTTAATCAAAATACAAAGCAAATTTAACTAATAAAACAAAAAGTAGATGAAATTATCTGCTCAAAAACTTCTGCCAAAGAGTTATGACCTTGTCTTGTGTTTCTTTGGTGTTGTCAATGCCATGACCTGAGTGCATTATTTTGTAATCATATTGAAGAAGAAACTTCAAACTTTTAAGCATTTCAACTCTGTCGCCACCATATAAATCCATGCGTCCAACATCTCTCCCCAGCAACACATCTCCAACAAAGATTTCATCATTATAAACATAACACATATCTCCCTTGCTGTGTCCGCCAAGTTGATGAAAACTTATGTTAAATTTTCCAATTTTGAATGGCCCTTCTCCTGTCAAAAAGACAAAGTTTGAAAAATCATCGATTTTGAAATGCCCATCGCTGTAATTATAATCAGGGTTTTGTAAATATTCCATTGCTGCCCTACTGCAAAAAATTTTGCATTTAAGTTCCTTTGCATAATCAAGCGCATAATACGCATGGTCATAATGTCCATGTGTCAAAAATACACCAACAACTTTTTTGTTTCCAACCGATGACTTAACTTGACTAACTTCTGCTGCCGCATCAAAAATTATACACTCATCATCCTTTGAAACCACAAAAACATTACTTTCAATCAATTTGCTGACAATTCGTTGTGTCATAAACCCCTCCAATCATAAAATTATAGCAACTTGGAAGGAATTTATCAATTTTTTTAGAAAGTTTATATAAATTCGTCAAATTTATTGACAATAATTCTTAAATGTAGTAAAATGTAAGCATCGTTGAAAAAGCAAAGATTTCTCAGTTTTCATCGAGTTTAAATTTTAGGGGTGTAGTTCATCGGTA
>CAZQFT010000053.1:0-6815 GCA_964592565.1 uncultured Lachnospiraceae bacterium | reverse complement strand
GACTTGCAAGCATATATAGACTTTGCGGTCAAACAAGGGTACAAAAAAATTATTCTTGGCGGACATAGTTATGGCTGTAATAAAGTTATCTACTATCTATACAAAACCAAAAATAAAAATATTGATAAATATATTTTAATCTCCCCAACGGACACAGAAGAAAGAACTGACGGAGAAAAACTATCGGCCGCCAAACTTCAAGCACTTGCCACGGAATTTAAAGCACAAGGCAAATTTGATGAAATAATGCCGTTGCTTTATGATGATTACAATTTCTATACAGCAAGAAGTTTTCTAGACGCAATATAAAACAGCAACCATCACAACCTGCCCATATATAATGATAAAAAAGGTTTCAAACAATTAAAGTCAATAACAATCAATGGTTTGTTTGTCATGGGACAAAACGACAGTTTCGCAAAAGGAAACACCAAGAAACATTTGCAAACCATTTATGAATACAGCAACAACAAAAACAATGTAATAAGTGTAATTGAAAACACTGGACATACTTTCAGAGGAAAAGAAATTGAATTGAGTAAGATCATTATTGATTTTGTAAAGGAGTGAACATGAAAAAACTTTTTGATTTTTTAATTACTGCCAAAAAAAATACTTATGCCAATGGTGATGCATTAAAAACACTCTCTTCAAGGCAAGGTTCAAAGGACTACCACTATGAAGGCAGCGTCAGCAACAAAAAAGCGATATATCACGACACCTATTTCGGCGGCGAACATTTTATTGGCGAAGAAGTTGTATATTTAGACAGCGACAAACCGATTTGGGGAATGAACTATTATGGCTATTCAACACAAGAAAACTTGTCTGAAGATACAATCGACAACGCTTTAAGACCTGCCCTTATGCAAGTTGGCAAAGATAAATCTGTTTTGCCAGTAAGAGGCCCAAGTAAATTTATAAATGGCGAATATACATACACCTTTGAGCAAACAGGAACAATCGAAAATTTCATTGGCTTAGAGCAAATTTATAAAAACGACAAATTGATTTATGAATTGCACTGCGCTGGCGGAATTATCAAATAACAAGGAGAACGCGTTGAATACAATTCAGATAACAACACACTATCCCCCTACCGACATTTACGATTTTCGAGCACTGGACGATTTCGCAACAAAAATCAATGCAAAAAAAAGAAATAATACAAAATGCTGGGCACTTTACAAAAGGGTATGAAGAAATCTTTCCAGAAATTTTAGATTATTTATAATAACAATATAAAAAGCCTTTTAAAAAGGCTTTTTTTATAATCTAAATTTGCAATAACACTATTCTCCTTCAGCAATATCTTCAATCCCTAAAAGTTGTGCCGATTGAGAATTGTCCAAGCGTTCAACCGAACGAAGTTTGCTTGCAATCAAACGACTGCGGGTGCCAACAAGTTTGTCAAAGTCTTGACTTGCCCCTTCAAAGCGTTTTCTTATGCTGTCAACAATTGAATTGAACTTATCAAATTCTGTGCGAACAGCACCCAAAATTTTCCAAACTTCGCCAGATTTCTTTTGAATTGCAAGTGTTCTGAAGCCCATTTGTAAACTGTTGAGAAGTGCACTCATAGTTGTTGGACCTGCAATTGTAACACTATATTTTGCTTGCAATTCATCAATCAAGCCCATTTTTGCCACTTCAGCATAAAGCCCCTCAACAGGCAAAAACATAACAGCAAAATTCGTCGTTTTTGGCGGACAAATATATTTTGTGTTAATATCCTTTGCCATCCCTCGAATTGTGCTTTTAAGTTGTTCTTTTTTCTGTTTAACAAGTTCAAAATCATTTTGTTCATATGCAACCTGCAAATCGCTGTACACCGTGAAAGGAAACTTGCTGTCAACTGGCAGATAAACACACTCCCCATCGTCTTGCCCCGGCAACTTAATTACATATTCAACTGGCTCTCGGCCGTCACCAGTTACAAAATTGGTTTCATATTGTTCTTTAGTCAACAACTGGTCAATAATTGCCCCCAACTGAATTTCGCCAAACACACCTGTTGTTTTTACATTTGACAACACCTTTGTCAAATTGCCAACATCCGCCGCAATGTTTTGCATTTCGCCAAGAGATTTATAAACACTTTCCAACTGACTTGAAAGCATCTTAAACGACTGCTCAAAGCGGTCATTTATTGTCTTTGACAACTTTTCATCAACAGTTTCACGCATCTTGTCGAGTTGTCGGTTGTTGTCCTCTTGAAGTGCGCGCAAATGTCTTTCATTTGAAACCCTGATTGCTTCCAACTTTTCTTCTTGCAATTTGCTAAGATTTTGCATTCTTTCATCCAACTGCTTCGTAAGTTCCAACACGCGTTTTTCAAGCGATTGGTTATTGCCGGACAAATTGTCTTGAAACGCCCTGATTGTTTGCAATACAGCCTCATTATTTGCCTTTTGCGTTTCAGATAAACTCTTACTTATAAAGTCAATATTGCTGTTAAAACTGCTTATAATCGAATTTTTATCCTCTTGTGAGAGTCTGCTTTCTTTTCGTGTCTTAAGGCAAACAAAAATTGTCACAAGGCTTAACAGAATACACACTGAAATTAAAATATATAAAACTATCATTTCCCTCTCCTTTACAAGACCATTTTACAACATTTTAAAAAACTTCGCAACAAAAAAACTGGATTACTCCAGTTTTATTTGATTATGGCTTATTGCTTAAGCAACCAAATCGGTTTTTGCAACCAACTTATATTCAATATTGTTGTTTGTGTAAACAATCAAAGTTCCATCAGTTCCATCAACCACAAAAGAATTTCTTTCATAGCCACCATCCAAAAGTTCAATACTAACTGAAATTTTATCAACCGAAAGAAGTTCTTGTGCAGAATCTTGAACTCCTGACACATTCTTATATGAAACTGCTTTAAACTTTGTTCCGCTTACAACCTTAACAACCGTTTTTCCTTCGTCATTTCTGAGATTTACATTTTTAAATTGTCCCAAGAATCCAACATTAATTTCGCCAGAATCGGTTTTAATATCAATTCTGCTTAAATTGTTTTCAGCAACAATAACATCCACAGATAAGTTGTCATCACTATCGATTTCAACCTCTCCATAGGCTTGATTTATATCAACTTTGCCTTTGTCGGCATAAATTTGCAACATTCCATCAATTCTGTTAATGTAAATTTCAGGCTCTGCCTTGTCATATCCTTGAAGCAAGAAATTTCCTGTAATATAATCGGCCTTAACATATGGCGTAATCATTGTATCTTCACCAGCCGCATAACTTACATTTCCGTCAATCGTTCCAAAAGTGAAAGTTCCGCGTTCGCAAGCAATATTTGTGTTTGTTGCTTTAATAAAATCAACATCAACACTTCCCGTTTCACAAGTTATTTTCAAATCATTTGATTCGACATTAACAATTCCCAAATCAATTCTTCCGTTTGTTGTCGCAAGTGAAGCAGCACATCCAACATTTATGCCTGTATACTCTTTTCCACTGTATGTTGAAGCGTTATGAGAGATAATTCTTCCAGAGCCAGTCGTAAGTGACAATTTGTTCAATTTCTCAACGGCGAAATTATCCCCTAAGATGATGTCTCCTTTTTGTGTAGTTGCAGTAAGTCCAGCAAGTTTCACATCTTCTGGCAACAAACCTGTGTTTCCCACAGAAACATCTCCGTCAACTGTATTTACAATCAAGTTGATATGTCCAAAGTTGTTTTCCCATTCAGTGTAAGAGGTCAGCACAACCTTGATTTCTTTTGAGAAATAAAGGAAACCATTTGGTTCTGTAATTGTGATTTGCATTTCTTTTCCAGTTACAGTCACACTATAATCGAAATGAACCGCACCATTTGCACCTTGAAAGCCCTTTGCCTTGTTGATGATGTAAATTCCTTCTTTTGAATAAGCATCTTCGTGATTTCTTTGCACAATAACCTCTGCATAAGAGTTGCAGTTGATTTTGATTGTGTCGATATTATTTTGAATGAAATCCATATTGATTTCAGTTTTACTTTCATCCGTAGTTTCTGACACAACAAACTGGTCATTTGCCGTAAAATATTGCATCCAAAGTACTGTTTTGCCCGGATTAAACATCATAATAACCAAGCAAATACAAAAGATTGCAACCAAGAGCAAAACAAACAATCCGAAATAGAAGAAAAACCCTTTTCTAATTTGTCCTTGTCCCATAACCACTCCTTTCTATATTTTTATGATAACATATCAGCAATTATTTGTCAATAATCAAGCCAAAATTGCCTTAATTCTTCTTACGCCACTTGATGATGCTTCTTCTTTTTTAATCTTGAAACATCCAAGAACTCCAGTGTTTTCAACATGAGGGCCTGTGCAAATTTCTTTTGAAACATCACCAATTGAATAAACTGACACAATATCTGGATATCTTTCAATAAATTGATGTTCTGCACCTTGTTCAACTGCTTTTTCCTTTGTCATTTCTTCTTTGACAACCTTAAAATCAGCCTTAATCCATTCATTTACCAAATCTTCAACAGACTTAATTTCTTCCGCTGTAAGTTTGTGGTCGCAAGCAAAGTCAAATCTCAATCTTTCACTTGTGATATTTGAACCCATTTGGTGAGAAGCCTCTCCAATTACTTTTTTAAGTGCCGCATTAAGAAGGTGTGTTGCCGTGTGATATTTTGTTTCCATTTCGCCAGAACCAGCAAGTCCACTCTTTGCAACTTGACTTGTGCTGCGAGCAAGTTCTTGATGTTCAACAAAAGCCCTCTTATATCCTTCCTCATCAACAGAAAAGCCAATTTCTTCTGCCATTTCAATCGTCATTTCAATTGGAAATCCATATGTTTCATAAAGTCTGAACGCTGCCTTTCCACTGATTGTTAAGTCTGCATCTGTTGGCACATAATCTGGATTGTTTTTCGCCATAAATTCAACTTTTCTTTTTAGTCCAGAGATAAGTTTGTCAAATTCTTTAATTCCCGTTTCAATTGACTTGTTGAATTTGTCACTTTCAAGTTTGATGTTTGAAAGAATATAGTCTTCTTTTTCAAGCAAAAGTGGATAAGCCTTATCGTAAACTTTTTCAATAAAAATCTTTGCAATTTCAAGCAAATTTTCTGGTGTAAGGCTGATTTCTCTTGCATGGCGGATTGCACGACGCAAAATTCTTCTCAAGATATAACCAGCCCCTACATTGCTTGGTAAAATTCCGTTTTGGTCACCTATAAGCATAACTGATGTTCTGATATGGTCAGCAATAATTCGCATTGAGCGTGTTTGTTTTTTGTCAGCACCATAAGTCACACCCAAAACGCTTTCCATATATTTCACAACATCACAGAAAAGGTCTGTCATGAAAACATCACTCAAGCCGTTTACATACATAAGCAATCTTTCAAAGCCAAAGCCTGTATCAACATTTTTGTTTTTCAAGGGTTCTACACTTCCATCAGGCAAAACTTTATATTGCATATAAACATCATTGCCAATTTCAACCCATCTGCCACATTCACAAGTCGCGTCACAGTTTGGTCCACATGGCGTGTCATGACGAGGATAAAACCATTCATTATCAGGTCCACAAGGCGTGTTTACTGTGCCGGGCAAATCCCACCAATTGTCTTTCAAGAAAAAGATGTTTTCTTTTTTGATGCCAGCATCAAGCAAATACTGAACAATCTCATCATCTCTTGCAACATTCTTGTTTCCAGCAAAAACAGTTGTGCAAAGTTTGTTGATGTCAAAGCCAAGTTCTTTTGTTAAAAACTCAACAGACCAAGCAGTCTTTTCTTTTTTGAAATAATCGCCCAAACTCCAATTTCCCATCATTTCAAAGAATGTGCAGTGACTTGAGTCGCCAACTGATTCAATATCAACAGTTCTTACGCAACCTTGCACATTGCAAAGTCTTGTTCCTTTTGGATGTTTTGCGCCCAAAAGATAAGGCATCAATGGTTGCATGCCTGCGACATTAAACATAACACCAGTTGTTCCATCACCAATAAGTGAAACTGCACCGATATCAACATGTCCGTGTTGTTTATAGAAATTAAGCCATTTTTCTCTCAATTCTTTGCTTGTAATCATTTTAAAATCTCCCTAAATTAATGTAAATATGATACCAAAATTCGCATAAAAAAACAAGCATTTGAAAAGATAAATCGTTGTTTTTTGAAAAATAGATATAAAAAAAGAGCCTATTTGCTCTTTTTATTATTTTCTTTCTCAAATTCAGTTATAATTCCCACAATATGTTTATGCTTTCTGCTGCGTTTATATTTTTGCAAGAAACTTGGATATTTTTCTTTCGCATCATATTTATCAATCGTGCTTGAAATTGATTTCACGATTGCCTTGCTGGCAATGCGATTGTCAACTTGTTTTGCCACAATATCACTTGTTTTCGAATTTTGCACAGCATAGATACACTGTTTTATGCCCTTGCGCTTTTCTCTTTTTGAAAAAATGTAAAATGCCAAAAAGAAAACCAAAAACACTCCCAAAAATCCAACATAGAAGAGGTTGAATCCCGAAACAATAACAAAAATCAATAAAAGAGAAACGAAAAATAAGAGAGAGAACCAAGTATAACGCAAATCATTTTTCGCGTTTTCGACCTTGTTTTTTCCCTCAAAAAACATTAAATGATATTTTCCTTCAACATTCTCTATGTTGTTTATGTTTAATTTTGCCATTTGTTTCCTTTTCTTAGTGCTTACGCAATATCTTTTCCGCTTTCTTTATTTCTTAATTGACATGCATCAATGCGCTTTTGTGCATCTTTTGCAGAATGTTCTTCATACATATCTGCAAGTTCTTTGCAATCTTAATATGCAAAAGCCGCCC
>CAZQFT010000052.1:0-6831 GCA_964592565.1 uncultured Lachnospiraceae bacterium | reverse complement strand
AGAAAGCCATTTTTCTGCACAGGAATACATACTGCTTTGTACATAAATAAGAAGTAAACTTTTATTGCATCAAACCTCTGAAATTTGGAAGTTTATTTGTTACAATAGCTAGTACTACTGTTGCAAATTTTATTTGTATTGGGTATAAAATTTCATATCACAAATCATCATCCCTCAAGAACTTGAAATGATTGGTTATGGGCTTGAAGTAAATATGGCAAGCATCTTGTCAAATGGTGGGCTTATGCTTGCTTGTGCGTTTGGAAGTTTAGCATGCGCGATTACTGTTCATTTTTTTACATCGAACATTTCATCTCGTCTTGGGTTTAATCTAAGGGGTAAGGTTTATTCAAAAATACAAAACTTTTCCCTTCAAGAGATAAACAGATTCTCCACTGCCAGTCTTATTACAAGAACAACAAATGATGTTACGCAAATTCAAATGTTTTTGTCAATGGGGCTGCAATCACTTATCAAAGCACCAATAATGGCAGTATGTGCAGTAACAAAAATTTTAAACAAAAGTTGGCAATGGTCAATTTCAACAGGTGTTGCGATTGGTGTTATGGTGATTATAGTTGTAATCGTGGTGCTTTTTGCACTTCCAAGATTTAAGAAAATCCAAACCCTTACTGACAATATCAATCGTGTAACTCGTGAAAACTTGACAGGGATAAGGGTTGTTCGTGCTTCAAATGCTGAAGAATTTCAAAATGCAAAGTTTGAGCAATGCAATGAAGCAATCACAAAAAACAACTTGTTCGCAAACAGAATAATGGCAATTATGGGGCCGGGCATGAACCTGATAATGTCAGGAATGAGTTTGGCGATTTATTGGATTGGTGCTTATATTGTTACAGACTTTGCTGGACTTGGCAACATGATGGTGTTTATGTCTTATTCAATGCAGGTAGTAATGTCTTTCATTATGCTGATAATGATTTTCATTTTGATGCCAAGAGCACTTGTATCAGCAAGGCGTTTGAATGAAGTTTTAGATACAAAGGATAGTCTTGCTGAAGGAAATTATAATGACGAACTTTTAATCAGCAGGGGATGTGTAATTTTCGATAATGTGTCTTTCAAATATCCAGATGCAGACGAATATGTTTTAAAGGACATAAGTTTTGTTGCTGAGCAAGGGGAAACAGTTGCTTTTATTGGTTCAACAGGCAGTGGAAAAAGCACATTGATCAATCTTATTCCAAGACTTTATGATGCAACACAAGGAAATGTTTTTGTAGATGGTGTTAATGTCAAGGCATACAATTTTGAAACTCTCAACAAAAAAATTGGGTATGTTCCACAACGCGGCGTACTTTTCAGCGGATCAGTGAGGAGCAATGTTGACTTTGGGGATAATGACGCTTCAGAAGAAACAGTAAAAAATTCAATCAGTGTAGCACAAGCATCCAACTTTGTTTCAAGAATGTCCGATGGGCTTGACAGCAAAATTGCACAAGGTGGCACAAATGTTTCGGGTGGACAGAAGCAAAGACTTTCAATTGCGCGTGCGGTTGCGAGAAAACCAGAAATATTTATTTTTGATGACAGTTTTTCGGCACTTGACTATAAAACTGACAGAAAACTGCGTTCGGCACTTAAGAAACATACATCAAAAGCAACGAAATTTATTGTTGCTCAGCGTATTGGAACAATCAAGGATGCGGACAAAATTATTGTACTTGAAAAAGGTGAAATGGTGGGAATTGGAACTCATGAAGAACTTTTAAACAACTGTCAAGTTTATCAGCAGATTGCTCTGTCTCAACTTTCAAAGGAGGAATTGTAATATGAAAATGAAAACTCCTGTAAATCCTTCAAGCGAAGAAAGCAAAGTTCGTGAAAAAGGAACATTTAAAAAATCAATGGGAAAACTTTTGCGTTATTGCAAGAAATATTGGCCTTGGATATTAATTTCAATGCTTTTAGGTGCAGTGTCCGTGGTATTTCAAATCATTGGACCAAACAAAATTTCAGACATAACAAATCTTATCACAGAAGGAGTGGTAGCAGGCAGTGTAGATATCGAAGCGGTAACAAAGATTGCGTTATTTTTGGTTATTATATATGTCTTGGGAGCGATTTTGTCTTATATTCAAAACTTTATCTCAACAACAGTGACACAGCGAACGGTTAAAAGCCTGCGCCATGATATCTCAAAGAAAATAAACAAACTTCCACTCAATTATTTTGACACCAATCTTCATGGGGATGTGCTTAGTCGAGTTACAAACGATGTTGATACGATTGGTCAAAGTCTTAATGAAAGTGTAAACAGTTTGGTGTCAAATGTAATTTTGTTTATTGGTGTGCTTATCATGATGTTTGTCACAGAGCCACTTATGGCACTTACTGTAATTGTTACAACAATTCTTGGTTTTGGATTTTCTTTAATTTTTATGACAAGATCTCAAAAATATTTCAACCAAAACCAAAAAAATCTTGGTCAAATGAATGCACATATTGAAGAAACTTATTCTGGACATAATGTAGTACAACTTTACAATGCGAAGGGTGATACACAAAAAGAATTTTCTAAGATAAACAAGCGACTTTACAACAGCGGTTGGAAATCTCAATTTATTTCTGGTGTTATGATGCCAGTTATGGGATTTGTAGGCAATTTTGGTTATGTTGCGGTGTGCATTGTGGGTGCGATTCTTGCAAGTACTCGTGGAATTGAATATATCGGAGTGATTACTGCTTTCATGATTTATGTAAGACTTTTCTCGAATCCGCTTTCTCAAATTGCACAATGCCTTACAAGATTGCAGTCTGCCTCAGCAGCAAGTGGGCGAGTATTTGAGTTTTTGGAAGCAGAAGAACTTGCAGATGAAAGTGAAAAAACTGTTGAATTGCCAGAAATAAAGGGAAATGTAGAATTTGAAAATGTCGTTTTTGGATACAACAAAAGCAAAATAATCATAAAAGATTTTTCTGCAAAGATAAAGGCGGGTCAAAAGGTTGCAATTGTTGGCCCAACTGGTGCAGGAAAGACGACGCTCGTAAATCTGCTTATGAGATTCTACGAAGTTAACTCAGGTGACATAAAAATTGATGGGATTTCAATAAAAGACATGACTAGGGAGCAAGTTCATTCGCTTTTTGGAATGGTATTGCAAGATACATGGCTTTTCCAAGGAACAATCAAAGAGAACTTGCGTTATAACAATCCAAATGTTACAGATGAGCAAATTGTTGATGCATGTAAAAAAGTTGGCGTGGACCATTTTATTCAAACACTTTCTCATGGCTATGACACCGTGATTGATGACTCAATAAATCTATCGGCTGGGCAAAAACAGTTGCTTACGATTGCAAGAACAATGATTTCTAATCGCCCAATGATGATTTTGGACGAAGCAACAAGTTCTGTAGACACAAGAACAGAGGTCTTGTTGCAAAAAGCAATGGATAAAGCAATGGAAGGAAGGACATCCTTCATTATTGCACATCGTTTGTCGACAATCAAAAATGCAGACTTGATTTTGGTGCTTAAAGATGGAGATATTGTTGAAAAGGGAAATCATAAGAAACTGTTGGCTCAAGGTGGTTTCTATGCCGAAATTTACAACAGTCAGTTTGAGGAAGGCGAATAAAAATTAAAAACAGCAACATAATAATCGCGTGAGGTGAATTTATGATGCGAATTATGTTTTTTATAATGGGAATTCCAATGATGATTTTGTCTTTTTTCGAAGCGGTTGATGTCATGCCTTTTGTCAGTTCTTCATCACTGATAGTTGATGGAAGCGAGATTGTTCTAACAGAAGAAGAACAAAATGGACTTGAAGAACAACTTGTTTCAATATTACAAAACGCTCATACGCTTCCGGCATACGGCGTGATTACTCATGAAATGTTTCAAGAGCAAATTTTGCAAGGAAGATATATCTCGCTCAAATTTGACAGAGTCTTAGAACTTGGAGGATTGCCATTTGACGAACTTATGTTTAGAGTTGACTCAGACGCGCAAGCCTTTGATTTGATGCGTGGAATGAAAGGGGTTTTTCAAGGTCGATGTGTTCACATTGATTTAATGGGAAACAATATGCAAGCACTTTCAACTTATGTTGATGAATTAATTGCCGAGAAAGAGCGATCGAACTCTGTGCAAGATGAAGCAAGTCCTTATCAAGAAGATGAATTAGAGCAGGATGTTAAACAATCTTGGGAAGAAAACTTGGCAGAGAATCAAACTGAAAATCTAGAAACAACTGAAACAGAGGTAGAACATGGGTTGAATGAAGATGTTTTAAGAGCGGAAGAAATTCTTAATGCAAACGATGATGCATTAGGCAAAGTCGATGGTCAAGAGGATTAGTTGCTTAGAGGAAGATTTCAAAGGTTGAAACCTTCCTCTTTTTGTTTGACTTTATGTGCGACAATATATTAAAATCTTCAAAGGAGGCGAAAAGAAAAATGAAAAAAGAAGTAATAAATATTGATGCGTGGAAAGGGTTTAAAGGTGAAACATGGAAAAACTCAGTAAATGTATCAGACTTTATTTTTGAAAACTATAAAGAATATCGTGGAGATGACAGTTTTTTAACAGGAATTTCAGAAAAGACAAAAAAAGTTTGGTCAAAATGTGAAAAATTGCTTTTAAAAGAAGCAAAATGTGGGCTTTTGGATGTTGAAACAAAGGCTATTTCGGGAATAAACACATTTAAAGCGGGTTATATTGACAAACAAAATGAAGTTGTTGTTGGGCTTCAAACAGATAAACCATTGAAGAGAATTGTAAATCTTTATGGTGGTGTAAGAATGGCCGAAAAAGCATTGGATGCTTATAAGCGAAAACTTGATCCAAAAGTGTTCAATATGTTTTGTGAAATAAGAAAGTCGCATAATGACGGCGTTTTTGACTGTTACACACCAGAAATAAGAAAGGCTAGAAAAGCAGGGCTTATCACGGGTTTGCCAGATGCTTACGGTCGTGGAAGAATTATTGGCGATTATCGCAGAGTGGCTCTTTACGGAATTGATTTTTTGATTGAACAAAAGCGTGCCGATTGGCTTAAGATTGAAATATCAAGCGAAGAGAACATTCGTTTGAAGGAAGAGGTTGCAGAACAAGTAAAGGCACTTGAAGAAATTAAGAAAATGGCTCAGTCATATGGTTTTGACATTTCAAAACCGGCTACAAATGCTCGCGAGGCTGTTCAATGGTTATATTTTGGCTATTTGGCAAGTGTAAAAGAAAATAATGGCGCAGCAATGAGTCTTGGCAGAACTGCAACATTTTTGGATATCTACATTGAAAGAGATGTTCAAAGGGGGCTTTTGACAGAAACAGAGGCACAAGAACTGATTGATCAATTTATTATAAAACTTCGCCTTGTAAGACATTTAAGAACGCCAGATTATGATGAAATCTTTGCTGGTGATCCGACTTGGGTTACGGAGAGCCTTGGTGGAATGCTTGATGACAAAAAGAGTCTTGTAACAAAAACAACTTTCAGATATTTGCAAACTCTTATCAACTTAAACCCTTCGCCAGAACCAAACTTGACTGTTTTGTGGTCTGAAAAATTGCCAGCAAACTTTAAAAAATTTTGTGCGAAGATTTCAATCTTGACAGATGCAATTCAGTATGAAGGCGACGATGTAATGCGTGAGATTTATGGTAATGATTATGCGATTGCTTGTTGTGTGTCTGCGATGCAGGTAGGAAAGCAAATGCAATATTTCGGAGCGCGTTGCAATTTGGCAAAAGCACTTCTTTACTCAATTAATGGTGGTGTTGACGAAAAGTCTAAGGCTTTAGTTGTGGATGGCATTGAAAAAAATACTGAAAAAACACTTTCATATGAAAAAGTGTGGAAAAATTATGAAAAAACGTTAGAAAAAGTTGCAAAAACATATATTGATGCAATGAACATCATTCATTATATGCATGATAAATATGCTTATGAACGCGGACAAATGGCTCTTCATGATACAAAAGTTGAAAGACTTATGGCATTTGGGGCGGCGGGATTTTCTGTTGTTGCTGACTCTCTTTCTGCTATTAAATATGCAAAAGTGAAACCAATTAGAGATGAAAATGGTGTTGCAACAGATTTTGAAATTGAAGGCGACTATCCTAAATTTGGCAATGATGATGAAAGAGTGGATGAAATTGCAGTTAAAGTTGTTGAGTGTTTCTTTGCTTGTTTAAAGAAAAACAAACTTTATCGTGATGCTAAACACACCCTGTCTCTTCTTACAATAACTTCAAATGTGATGTATGGCAAGAAAACTGGATCTACTCCAGATGGAAGAAAAGCAGGAGAGCCTTTTGCGCCTGGTGCAAACCCAATGCATGAAAGAGATTGCTCTGGTGCTCTTGCTTCACTTAATTCGGTCGCAAAAGTTCCATATGGTGGATGTTGTCAAGATGGAATTTCGAACACATTTTCAATTGTTCCAGATGCACTTGGGCATGATGAGAAGTCGAGGGTTGACAATTTGGTTAATATTTTAGATGGTTATTTTGTTCAAAAAGCACAACATTTAAACGTAAATGTGTTAAATCGAGAACTTTTGATTGATGCCATGAATAATCCTTGGAAATATCCAAATCTTACAATTAGAGTGTCAGGATATGCGGTTAATTTCAATAAATTGTCAAAGGCTCATCAACAAGAGGTAATTTCAAGAACTTTCCATGAGGCTAGATAATGAAAGGTCGAATTGCTAGTTTTGAAACAATGGGGTTGGTTGATGGGCCTGGAGTTCGGTTTGTTGTATTTTTGCAAGGTTGTCCTTTGAGATGTGCCTATTGTCACAACCCAGAAATGTGGAATGAAAACGGTGCAAAATATGAATTAAAACCAGAGGAAT
>CAZQFT010000051.1:0-6841 GCA_964592565.1 uncultured Lachnospiraceae bacterium | reverse complement strand
AGGCAGCATGCAAGCAGATAAAGTCTTTACACAAGCAACCTTGCCAGAAGAAACAGAAGTAACTGACATCTCTGAGATTTTGCCAAAAGTTTCAAGCATTAAAGATTATGTTGAAGCAGGCGTTTATGAATTTGACTTTAAGTTCAGTTATAACAACTTCTTGTTTGAAGGAACATTTAAGTATTTTGACGGCGAAATGGAAGTGGTTGTTTATAATGTTTGTGGACAAGAGGATGTTGTAATAAGATTGCATGAAGAGATAGTTTATATTTCTTATGGAAATATGAAAATTAAATCGGCAATCACAAGTGATTCTGGAAGCGAGATTGACTTTAATCAAATCGTAACAGATTTGCTTGCCGATGCATTTGGAGTTGATTTGCAGTTTGGTGCATTTGAAAGTGTTATGACAATGCTCAGAGATTACACATGGAAAGATTATTTTGAGAAACTTATTCTTCAAATAGGATATAATTCGGGCAATCTTACACTTAATGTTGAAAAAGATTTGGGTGCTAGCACAGATTTGCTTGGAAAGTTTGTGTTTGGATTCTCAGGTGATGACTTGACAACAGTTGCGATTGATTTATTGGACATTGTTGATGTGCTTGATGAAAATAATCATGTGATTAATACTAACAGTTTGATTGATATTAATCTTGTCATTAGAAACGAAGGCTCTTCAACAATTAGTGAATTTAACGCGGATGAATATGTTGATTACGCAGAAAACTATCTTGATGGAATTTTTGACAGTGTTAAGGTTGAAGAAGACATTTATGCGTTCAGCAGCGACATCGCAATCAGATATAGCACAAATTCATTCTATGGAAAATTGACCGCAATGTTGGTTAGAGATGAAACACAAGAAGGAATGTTTGGAAATTATATCCCTGCAATTTCGTTGTATACAACATCACTTGGGCTCAGTTCGTATATCTATTTGATTAACGAAACTATTTATATTGATATTAATGGCTTGCAAATCAAGGCAGATATTAATGAAACAACAATCGAAGAAATTATGATGTTTGCAGAGGAAACATTCGGGGTTGCGTTGGCAGGTGATGCTCAGGCTGTTAATGCGGCGGCAGAAGCGTTTATGATGATAATTCCAGCACTTGATGAGATTTATGGAACATGGATTACAATTGTAGAAGATGGAGTTTCATCGTTTGGTGTTCAAGTTGATATTGGCGATTCGACAAATTCTGAAACAGAAAGATTGTATTACTCTAAAAATGCATATTTTGAGGATATTGTTGTTCAAGCGTTTGTAGATACGTTTGTTTCTGCTGGAGATAATCAAGGAACGATTATTCCAACAAAGATTGTTTTGGGTGCAAACATAAATGACGCAAATACTGTAAGACATGATGAGGAGAATTACTTCAAAGACGCTTGGCTTTCAAATGGAATTGATGACTATGGAAATTCAATTGTTATGGAAGATTCAGTTACAAAACAACTTAATTTTGCAGTTTACCTTACAAACTTCGAGGTTGGTGCGAAGAATGATTTGGGGTTGAGGGACATTTTTGGAAATGATTTGAAAAACATTTCAACTCTTAAATCCAACTATACGACATCAAGCGTTTCAGGGTTTAATCCATATCAAAATGTTTTAGATTTAGTTGAAACAGGTTATGAATATGGAATTGGGAATGAATATCAAGCAACAGCGAATATAACAATATCAAATTCGGCAGGCACTTCGACAGCGCTTGGTGGTGACATTGTCGTTCAACTTGACGAACTTAGTGAAGCAGAGATTGCAAACAATATATTTGTTCTTTTTGGAAATAAGGCGATGAAAGTTCAGGGCAATTTGGCAGTTACAAATTCAACTGGCTCAACTGTAAACAATAAGCATTTGATTGATTTGTTGTATCAAAGCGATAATAACGCTGCACTATATTTGACATATGCACATGATGACTATACTTTGGATGCAAGTGGAAATGATGAAGAAAAAAATAATCACATTCAACTTGGAAACAACTTCCAAGCAAAGATTAACAATACAAATATGAGTGAAATTGTTGCAATGTTGCTTGCATTGGCAGATGTAAATATTGGCGAAGACGCAGAGAAAGCATTGGGAATCTATGACAACCCTTGCACAACAGATTTTGAATATATTCAAAGCTTGCTTGGAATTGGTGCACAAGATTTAGGTGATGACATTTCAAAGGTTGACCAAACTCTCAGTTCAATTGAAAGTATGACAAAGATGATTAACAATATGAAGTTGGCAAAGACTCAGATGTCAAATGGATTGTTTGAAACAATTTTTGAAATCAAACTTAATATGAAGAACCTTAATGAAGTCGAAAACGATCAAATTGGAATTGTTAAAATTGTTATGCGTGAAGAGAATTCGACTGACGAGAATGGTGCAGCAGTTGTTGTAAGAAAACTTAGACAAATTACTGTAAGCAATTTGGTTTATGGCGAAAATACAATAAATGCGACGATTGATTTAACTGATTTCTCCGAAAGCAATTTTGACTATTTGACAACAAATCCAGTTGAAAATCATATTGATTTCAGCAGTTTGTCTTCGTTTATTGATGTTGCTGTAAGCACAATTAATACTCAGAACTTCAACTTTACAGGTGCGGCACAGGTTATTATCGACATTGCAATTGTTGAGATTGATTTTGAAGTTGGAGTCAATCTTCTTGCAAGTTTGAGTGACACTGGCGAAATTTATATGTATATCGAACTTGATATTCCAAGCATCGCAGATGTAACCTATGACTTAGGTGGATTTGGATCGACTTACACATATTATTCGGCGGCAATGGGATTTGATAAGAGAATCTCAATTATTGAGTTCAATGGAGACAACTTGACTGTAACTCAAAACACTTATGGTTTCAGAAAGTCTGGTTTCCACAGCAGAGAAGACAAAGTTAAGACATGGACTCATGCCGCAAGTGATGTTTCAAGCAGCATTATGCTTATCATGGCTGAGGCATTAGGATTTACTGATACGATTTATGATGCAATTTCTGGACTTATTGCAAACATGAATCCAAATCCATCGTTGGAAGAAACAATCCTTGGTTTCAGTTACAGTGATACTGCACTTACCTTGTCTGTGGATGGTGCGTCATTGACTGGAGATACGAATTTTGAAGATATGGATGTGGCAATCGGATTAAGTTCTGACTATTCAACATCTTCAAAAAACTTTAAGTTTATTGACAGCATTTCAACTGAACTTGTTGTTTCAATTGTTAAAATTCCAATCAGCCTAACATCTGTTTCTGGGGATTATTACACAAGTTCATATACAAGCAAGAAAGACACGACTTATTCAAAGACTTACTATACAAACAACTATTACAGAAATCAATATTTGAAAAAGTTTGCTTAATGAAGATGATAAAAAAGGGAGTTTTTGCTCTCTTTTTTAGTTGACAATCTCTAAAAATAATGGTTATACTTAAAACGAAAAAGGAGTAAATGTTATGGATAAATATTCCAAGTCGTTTATTATGATTTTTAAAATACCTATAGGGATTTTTTATATCTTAGCAGGAATTGCACTTATTGGAGTTTCTGTTTGGGTTTCGACATTTTCTGATGTTGCCAGTATGATATTCTTAATTTCGCTTTTAGGTGGTGGCTTTGCCATCAATTATGGCGTGGGATATGCTTTTTTAGGAGATAAGTACAGGGCAACAAACATAGTTCGTGATGGCAATACAGTGTTTGAAGTGGTTGAAACACCAAAACTTTTGAAAAGAAGAAAAGTTGTAACTCTTATTGGTTTTATTTCATATATCTTGCTTGCAGTTTATTATATTATAAGGATTATTTTGGTTTGTAACTACATGGCTTATCTTCAGCATATTAATTATAACACAAGCATTGTGGCATTGATTATTTTTTCAATTATCGCACTTATTATTGCTTTTGCCTTTTTCATGATTTATAAAAAAACTAAACATATCGATTTAAATGAGAAACAAGATTAGATTTTGATTGTTTGTTGTTGATAAAAATAAAAAAAGAGCGGAAATTTCCGTTCTTTTTTGTTTTAGTTTTAACATAATTCAACTTTATATCTTTCAATTGTATCATCATCCAGTCTTGCAAACAATGGTTTTGGAAGATTGATTTTGTGTGTTTTTGGGATATTGATTTTGCAAGCATCTTGCCAAATGTCAGCATCAGCCGGAGTTCCTTCAAAGCCAAGTTGTTCTGTCCAAATTTCGGCTGTTTTTGTTGGCATAATTGGGTTTGCAACAATTGCAAGAGATTTTGCCATGTTAAGACACAAATACAACACTTTCTTTGCAGCATCAACATTTCCGTTCTTAATAAGTGTCCAAGGGGCAGTCTTTTCAAGATAGGTATTTCCAATTGATGCAAAACGCAAGATTTCTTTGTAAGCCGCCCTAAATTCTGTCTTTGCAAACAAATCTGCAATTGTATTAGGACAAGATTCGATTGCTTCAACCATTTCTTTGTCGTATTCATCAAGGTTGTCTTTAATGTCTTCAAAATCAATCCCAGTTTCACCAGCAAAATTTTTGTTAATCATGTTGAGTGTACGATTAAAGAAGTTGCCATATTTTCCAACGAGTTCCGCATTTGTGTTAAGTTTAAATCCTTCATATGTGAAGTCGCTGTCTTTGTTTTCAGGGAAAATAGAAACCAAATATGCTCTCAAAGCATCAATATCTACATCGCTGTCCATAAGTTTGTCACAGAATACGCCGATATGTTTAGATTTAGAGAATTTTTGCCCTTCAAAGTTTAAAAAATTGAATCCTACAACATTCTTGGCAAGGTTATATTTCTTGCATGCAAGTTCCATACTTGGGAAGAAAACTGCGTGAAAATCTATATTGTCTTTTCCGATAAAGTTGTAAATCTCACATTCCTCATTCTGCCAGCGGTCCTTAACCATTTCATCTCCACCAAGTTCCTTAGTGATTGAGATGTATCCGATTGGGGCGTCAAACCAAACATAGAAAACCTTGTCTTCAAAACCTTCAAGAGGAACTTTAATTCCCCAAGGAATATCTCTTGTGATACAGCGAGGTTTTAGACCTTCTTTAAACCATTTATTTGTCATGCTGTAAACATGTGGACGCCAGATGTCTTTTTTGCTTTCAACCCAAGATTGAAGTTGTGGTTGAAGTTTGTCCAAACTTATATAAATATGTTTAGTTGATTTTTTTACAGCGTTTTTGCCACAGAAGGAGCATTTTGGTTCTTTAAGTTCTTCAAGTTCATATGTTTTTCCGCACTTGTCGCATTGGTCGCCATAGGCTTTGTCATATCCGCAATATGGGCAAACGCCATAAACAAAACGGTCAGCAAGCGCAACATGGTCGTGTTCACAGAAAAGCATGTTGCTTTCTTTTTGTTCTGTAAAGCCGTTCTTATGAATTTCGTTGAAGAAGTCAATTGTAATTTGTTTGTGTGTTTCTGTATTAGTTCCGCTGAAAATATCAAATCCGATATTGAGTTTTTGTGCAATTGCTTTCATCTTTGAGTTCATCATAGAGATGTATGCACTTGGCTCCATTCCATTCTCTTTTGCAGAGATATAACTTGTTGTTCCGTGGTCATCTGTTCCGCTTACATAGACTACATCATTTCCATAAGATTTGTGGAAACGAGTGAAAACATCACCAGGAAGCCAGCATCCAACAACATGACCAAGGTGAGGTAATCCGTTTACATATAAAAGGGCAGATGTGACCAAAATTTTCTTTTTTTTCATATTTTTTATCCTTTTTTCTTAAAAAATTGTTGTTTTTTTGTGTTTTTTCAATTTTAATTACATTTGAACTTAAAATTAAAGCAATGTTTGTTAAATTAAAGTATCAGGCATCGCGGATGCCATTCGGTCGCTTTTAATTTTTTCAACAATTTTTTTCAACTCGAGTTTTTCTTGTTCGCCAGTAAGCATATTTTTTAAGGTGTATAATTTTGAAGAAACTTCTTCTTCGCCAAGGATTATAACATATTTCAATTGTCTGCGATTTGCTTCTTTCATTTTAGACTTGAAAGATTTGTTTGCATAAAAACTTTCTGCTCGCACGCCACAGTTTCTTAATTCTGAAACAAGTGAGATTCCATCATCAAAAGTTTCGTCAAAAGTTATAACACCGCAGTCAATTTCATTGCAACTACTGTTTTCAAATTTATCTTCTTTTGAAAGCAAGTCAAAAAGGCGGGTGATGCCTATGCTCATTCCAACGCCCGGCATTGTTTTTTCTGAGAAATAACCACAAAGGTTTTCAAATCTTCCGCCACCACCAACTGCAATTCGTCCATTTTTCAAAAATCCTTCGAATACAGTTCCTGTGTAATAGTCGTGTCCACGAATAATCATAAGATTGTAAGAAACATTTTCTGCGCCCATAAGTTTGAGATATTTATCCGTTTCTTCAAGTTCTTTAAGACCTGTTTGGAAAAGAGCGTTTTGACTAAAATTGCACAAATTTTGCAAAATTTCTTCAATTTTTCCGTGATTTTTTGTCAATTTTATGATTTTTTCGCAATTTTCTTCACTTAAACCAAGATTTTTAAGTTGCTCAACTGCACTTTCATGAGTTATTTTTTCAAGTTTATCTAAAACTGTTAAAATGGCTGAAGAGTTTGCAATTTGTCCAATTTCTTCAATGAAACCGCTTAAAATTTTTCTGTTTGAAACTTCAATGTCAACATCCAACACAAGTGCTTTGAAACACTTTGAGAAAAGTGCAATACATTCTGCATCTGCAACGATTGGAAGTTCTCCATCACCGATGATGTCTGCGTCGCATTGATAGAACTCTCTAAATCTTCCTTTTTGAGGGCGTTCTCCGCG
>CAZQFT010000050.1:0-6937 GCA_964592565.1 uncultured Lachnospiraceae bacterium | reverse complement strand
TCATGAAGTTGAACATACTGCAATTTTCGCAAAATTTCCTGGTAAAGGTAAGGATTTTAAGGTTGTGGCTTGGACAACAACGCCATGGACTTTGTCTGCGAATGTTGCCCTTGCGGTAAATCCTGATTTTGACTATGTTAAAGTCAACTTTGAGGGCGAAAACATTGTCATTGGAAAAGACCGCTTAAAAGTTTTGAAAAAAGAAGTTGAAGTTTTGCAAACTTTCAAAGGTAGCGACCTTGTTGGGCTTGAATATGAAACTTGCTTCCCAGAACTTCCTGAGCAAAACTTTGTTCACAAAATTGTTGCTTGGGATGAAGTTGTGAGTGATGAAGGAACTTGCTTCGTTCACATTGCTCCGGGTTGCGGAACAGGCGACTTTGAACTTGGACAAAAACTTGGGCTTCCTGAAATCTGTCCAATTAATGAGCAAGGTGTTATGCTTGACAACACTGGCTTCTTGGCTGGAAAGAAAACAACAGATGTTGTGCAGTTGGTTGTTGACCGTTTGAAATCTGACGGAAAACTTTTGTACGCGCATCAATATAAACACAGTTATCCATACTGCTGGCGTTGCAAAACTGACCTTGTTTACAAACTTATTCCTGCATGGTTTATCAAAATGGATGAAATTCGTCCAATGGCAATAAAGGCAATCGAAGAGGTTGAATTTAAACCTGCATATGCAAAGAAGCGTATGCTTGATTGGCTTGAAAATATGGGAGACTGGAACATTTCAAGAAGTCGATTCTATGGCTTGCCACTTCCATTCTATGTTTGTCCTGATTGTGGCAAATTGCATGTTGTTGGGTCTTTGGAAGAACTTAAAGAAAAGGCCGTTGACAAGACGCTTGTTGACAAATTGCCAAACATTCACAGACCATGGATTGATGACATCAAAATCAAATGTGATTGCGGAAAAGAAATTTCAAGAGTTTCTGAAGTTGGAGATGTGTGGCTTGATGCCGGAATTACTCCATTCTCAACAAAGAAATATTTTACAGACAAAAAATTCTTTGAAGAAAACTTCCCAAGTGATTGTGTTTGCGAAATGATTGAGCAAATAAAACTTTGGTTCTATTCACTTCTTATCATGAGTGTTGTTTTGACTGGAAAAGCACCATATAAAAAACTTACGACTTATCAATATGTTCGCGATGAAAATGGCGGAGAATTCCACAAGAGTGGGGGGAACTCACTTGAGGCTGACCATGTTGCAGACATAGTGGGTGCGGATGTTGTGAGATATTTGTTCTCAAGTTCAAGTCCAGTTTATGATATGCGTTTTGGCTATACGCTCACAGATGAAGCACGCAGAAAATTGCTTGCTTTCTGGAATGTTTATACATTCTTCAACACCTATGCTTGCATTGACAATCCAGATATTGCAAACTTTAAGCCAGAACTTGCAGACTTGAGTGTTTCTGACAAATGGCTTTTGGAAAGCGTAAACAAATTCATTGAAGAAAGTGACCGCAATTATGCTGAAGACAAGAATTATGTTGTGGTGCATGATTTTGAAAAACTTGTTGACGACATTTCAAACTTCTATATCCGCTCAAACAGAAAGAGATTCTGGAAGAGTGAAAACAAGCGTGACCAACTTACGGCTTATTGGTGTCTTTACTATGCAATCAAATCACTCATTCGTGTGATGACTCCAATCATTCCATTTATGACGGAATATATTTGGCAAAACTTAGTGCGTGAGGTTGAAAAAGACGAGGCTGAATGTGTTATGATGTCTGGCTTCCCTTGCAAAGTTTATGACGCAGATTTTGGCGACATAATTGAAAAAACTAACATTGCAAGAGATATTATGTCAACTGCTCAACGCCTTAGAAATGAAAACCAAATCAAAGTTAAACAACCACTTCGCGTGATGTATGTGTCTGGTGGTGAAAAGACGGTTGCTGTGCTTGAAACATTTGGTGACATCATTAAGGACGAACTCAACATTAAAGAGTTGCAAGCAGTTACGGATGACAGCAAGTTTAATGATGAATATTTGTCAGTTAATTTCAAAAAGGCTGGCGCTGTGCTTAAGGGTGAAGTTCAAAAACTTAAAACTGCTCTTGCAGGTCTTTCTGAGGAAGACAATGCCGTTGTTATGGCAGGATATAAAGAAGGGAAAGTGACAGTTGGCGAGTTTGCAAACCTTGACAGCGAACTTTTCAATCTTGAAAAGAAACCAAAGAGCGACTTTGTTATTGCTCACGAAAACGGAAACACTGTTGTGCTTGACATCAATTTGGATGAGGACCTTATTTTGGAAGGCTATTATCGTGAATTTGTTCGCGGACTTCAAGTGCTCAGAAAAGAGGCGGATTTCGATATTGACCAACGAATTTACGCATACTTTGAAACAGCAGATGAGAATTTGGCAACAATGCTTTACAACTATATGCAAAAAATCAAGCAAGAAGTTTTGATTGTGCGTGCGGTTGAAGATGTTGTTAAACCAGTTATTGAAAAGAATATTGAAGTTGGCGACAGTTTCATTATTGTAAAATTTGAAAAGGCGGATTAATATGAGAGTTGCAGATTCTTGGAAAGATTATCGCGTTCTTGCCACTGGTGATGGTGAAAAACTTGAAAATTGGGCAGGAATTACATTGCTTAGACCAGACCCTCAAGTTATTTGGCACAAAAAACGCGACCTGAAAAAAGGTGTCGATGCCTTTTATGAACGCAAAGAGGGTGGTGGACTTTGGCATTTTAATAAGGCAATTCCAGAGCAATGGCAAATTTCTTGGCAAGGCTTGAAATTTATTGTAAAACCAATGGGTTTTAAGCATACAGGAATTTTTCCAGAACAAGCAGTAAATTGGCAGATGATGGGTGAACTTATCAAAAATGCTGGCAGAGAAATCAAGGTACTTAACCTTTTTGCTTACACTGGCGGAGCATCGGTTGCTTGCAGCAGGGCTGGGGCGGCTGTTACGCATATTGACGCAAGCAAGGGTATGGTTGAGCGCGCGAAAGAAAACGCGAAAATAAATGGAATAACAAACATCCGTTTCATTGTTGAGGATTGTGCAAAGTTTATCGAGCGTGAAATTCGCCGTGGCAACACATATGACGCAATCATAATGGACCCACCAAGTTATGGCAGAGGTCCAAGTGGCGAAATGTGGAAACTTGAAGATAATCTTGCTGATTTTGTAGAACTTACAAAAAAAGTGCTTTCAGACAAACCGCTTTTTGTGCTGATAAATTCTTACACAACTGGACTTCAACCAACTGTAATTGCTAACATTTTGAAAAGTGTGTTTGGTCAATCTGGAGTTGAAGCGGATGAAATTGGATTGCCAACAGAAGAAGGGCTTGTTTTGCCATGTGGTGCAACTGGGGTGAAAATATGGAAAAATTAACAGTTTTATATGAAGATAATCAAGTCGTTGTGGTGATTAAGCCACAAAATGTTCCAACGCAAGCAGACGCAAGCGGGGATGAAGATATGCTTTCAATGGTTAAAGCGTATGTGAAAGAGAAATACAACAAAGAAGGCGAGGCTTTTATTGGTTTAGTGCATCGTCTTGACCGCCCAACAGGTGGAATTATGGTTTTTGCACGCAATTCTAAGTCTGCAAAGCGACTTTCTGAGCAGTTTGCCACTCATGATGTTGAAAAGACTTACTATGCGGTGACACGCGGCGTTGTGAAGATTAAAACGCAAAAACTTATAAATTATCTTCGTAAGGATGAAAAGGAAAACATCGTAAAAGTTGTTCCGATGTCAGAAAAGGGGGCTAAAAAAGCCGAACTTGTATATAATTATCTTGAAGATAATGGAAGTGAGTCATTGCTTGAGGTTAAGATTTTGACAGGAAGAAGTCATCAAATCCGTTTGCAACTTGCAAACATTGGTTATCCTCTTGTTGGCGATGTGAAATATGGCAAGGATAAGGGTGTAACTCAAAAACTTGGGCTTTGGGCTGGAAAACTTGCTTTCAATCATCCAACTACGAAAGAACGCCTTGTTTTTATGGCTATGGCTGACGAAACTACTCAGCCTTGGAACAAGTTTAAGATGGAAAAATATCTCAGTCGCTAAAATGGCTGAGTATTTTTGTTAAAATTTTTCTAAATTGTTTTTGTAGGAGGCGAAAATGAAAGAACGCAGCGAAATCGAAGAGAAATATAAGTGGGATTTGTCAAAATATTGTAAAGATGACGATGATTTTTATGCAAAACTTGCAAAGGTAACAAAAAAACTTGACGAACTTAAGAAGTTTGAAGGGAAACTTTCAGATGATGCTGTACTTTTAGAATATTTAGATTTTTCTTCTAAACTTGAAGAAGAAATTTGTTTTGCTGACTATGCTTATTTTAAGCGTTGTGAAAATAACGCTGATAGAAAAGCAAACGAGATGAATGAAAAATTGAATACATTTTACACAAAACTTATGACTACTACGACGGCAATTGAGGTCGAAATCGACAAATTTAGCCTTGCAAAATTAAAAAATTTGCAGGCAAACCCAAAGTTTAAGTTGTACAAACGCTATTTTGAAAAGACAATTCGTCATAAAAAACATTCTTTGTCAAAAAAAGAGGAACTTCTGCTTTCTAAAATAGGCGAGTTTACTGGCGGACATTCTGACAATTTTGACAAATTTTCTGATGTTGATTTGAAGTTTGAAAACATTGTTGATAGCAAGGGAAAGGAGTATGAGTTTAATCAATCAAAATATTCTCTCTATGTTTCAAACAGTGACCGAATTTTAAGAAAAAATGCGTTCAAAAGAATGAACGGAAAATATGGCGAATTTATCAATTTTGTTGCGTCAAATTATATTAATGATGTAAAAGAAGACTGTGTCTTAGCAAAAATTAGGAAATATAAATCAGCGTTGACTGCATCAATTTATGAGGAAGAGGCAAGCGAAGATGTTTATAATATGCTTGTGAAAAAGGTTCGAGAAAATGTGGACTTGCAGGCACGATATTTTGAGATAAAGCGTAAAATGCTTGGGCTTGAAAAATTTGCAATTTATGATACTTTTGCACCTGTTGTTGCCAAATCAGAAGAAAAATATACCTATGAAGAAGCGATTGAGTTGATTAAAAAGGCAGTCGCTGTTTTGGGCGAAGATTATGTAAATCTGATTCAGCGTGCAAAGGACGAGCGTTGGATTGATGTTTTTCCAAATAAAAACAAAGATAGTGGAGCATTCTCAAGTGGTTCGAAGGGGGCAACACCTGTTGTTTTGATGAATTTTGAAGGAAATCTCGACAGCGTATTCACACTGGCGCATGAACTTGGTCATGCAATGCACACATATTTGTCTAACAAAACTCAACCAATTCAAACTTCACAATATGTTATTTTTGTTGCTGAAGTTGCAAGCAATGTAAACGAGATGCTTTTGTTGAACCATTTGTTAAATAATGCAGAAAGTGATGATGAAAAGATTAAATATTATGACCATTTCCTTGTGCAGATGCGCTCTTCAATCTTTAGACAAACGATGTTTGCAGAATTTGAACAATTTGCACATGAAACATATGAAAAGGAAGAACCACTTTCGGCAGAACTTTTATGTGAAAAATATGAAGAACTTAACAATTTCTATCATGGGAAAGCAGTTGAACAAATTGATGAAATGAAATATGAATGGGCAAGGATTCCTCATTTCTATCGCAGTTTTTATGTGTATAAATATGCAACGGGACTTATTTGTGCAATCAAAATTTCAAGCAAACTTTTGCAAGATAAAACCTTTGCAAAGAAATATCTTGACTTCTTATCTTCTGGCAGTAGCCAAGACCCAATCTCACTTTTAAAAATTGCTGATTGTGACTTAACAAAGGAAGAAACTTTTGATGAAGCATTCAAAACATGTGAAGAATTTATTGAAAAATGGGAAAAGACAATTTAAGTCTTTTCTTTTTTTAATTGATTGCACTTATATTCTAAAATTAAAATTCATGCACCGCATTGCATAAATATGCATGCAAAAGAATAAAAATGCAACTAATTTTTTGCCTAAATTATAAAGATAAATATTAAGAAAATTAAAAACTGCAAACAAAAATGCTTGCAGTTTTATTATCTCAAAAAGGGAGGGGAAATTTATGATGCTTTTTTATTTACATCTTGCTGTGAGATATCCAGCCATGAAAAAGAAAGCGTTGTCATTTATGCAATTGCAATTTTGATTGCAGTTTGTATGATTTCTGCAACATGGGTATTGGTTATTCCATTGATTATGATGCTGACAGCAATTATGCCATGGGTTACATCTGTCACAGCAAGAATTATGAAAATCACAATCAAAGTTGCATCCCCAATTTATATTGTGGCAGTTATGACAACAACTGAACGGACGCAAAGTCTGAAAACAACCCTCAGAATATTTTCTGGTGTAATTCATCTTGTCTGCCTCCATTATCAGTTTATGTGAAAAGTCGATTTGTGTGTTTGTTTGTGATGTATAAATTATAAAATTTAATTTGTAAAAGTTGAATATTGCTTGTTGAAAAAATTAAATCGTGCTAAGATAATCTTATGAAAAAGCGTTTGGATTTGTTGTTGTTTGAAAAAGGGTTGTATGCTTCTCGCGAAAAAGCGAAGCAGGCAATTCTTTCTTCTCGTGTAAAGGTTGATGGAAAGGTGGCAACTAAGCCATCTTTGGAAGTTGAAGAAAATTCCACTCTGGAAACTTTGCCGTTTGAGTTTGTTTCGCGTGGTGGGTTTAAATTGCAAAAAGCCATTGAAGAATTTAAAATTGATTTGTGTGATAAAATTGTATTGGATGTTGGTGCTTCTACTGGGGGCTTCACAGACGTTTGTTTGCAAGCAGGTGCAAAAAAGGTATATGCTGTTGATACTGGCGAAGGACAACTTGCTGACAAAATAAAAGATGACAAAAGGGTGATTAATCTTGAAAAAACAAACTATTTGACACTTGACAAAAAAGTTTTTGCAGGT
>CAZQFT010000049.1:0-7059 GCA_964592565.1 uncultured Lachnospiraceae bacterium | reverse complement strand
TCCTTTCTGAGTACAAAGCAAGTTAATTTCCGTCATCGCAACTGCCGCTGTTTCAACATGGGTACGCGAGGGCTTCGCATAAACCAAAAACGCCGTCAGATACTCAAGCCAACCCAAATTCAGTTTTTTAATTAGCCACAAAGTCTCATATGAAACCGAAATTGTCAACAAAAAGATTGCAATGTGAAACGCTAAATTAAAAAGAAAGCCGAAACTTGCTCCACATAATGTTACCACAATAAAGTCCAAAAGAAAAGTAAAAACAACGAAATTCATAAAATTTGGGATGCAAGAGTCTTTCTGTTTCTTTTTTCCCCCTCCAGTTTTTGTGCTTTTTTCAACGCCATTAACAGCAATTTCTCCTGCACGATTAAACCTAAAAAACTCCAAAACAATTGGAAAAACACGCAAAAGTGCAATAAACCCATAGAAAAGCATAACCTTAAGTGCTGCAATGACGCAGTTTCTTAAAAAATCGCTCTGGTCATACCCTACCAAAACATATCCAAGTTTTCCGGGTAGAAATCCAAGCACAACAGCGGCAAAGACCGCTCCAACGGTGGCAGTCGCAATCATAATAATAAGTTTGTGAGTGTAAAATTTGTTGATTTCTTTATTCTTTTTTACATCTGCACCGCACATGTCATATGACAAAATCAGTGCTTGAAAAAGTCCCCAAATTCCACAGAAAAAATATTGCAAACCCCTGAAAAATGGAAAATGCCAAAAGACAACCTTGTTCTTCTCTCGAAAACTTTTCATCTTTTTTCTTCCATCGCAATTAATCACGGAAATAACTTTTTTATCTCCACTATGCACCACAATTCCATTATAGGTTGGGAAAACAATCTTATCCATGCCATAATTGTTGACAATATACAACAGTTTTAACAAAAAAATCAGTCAACTCGACTGATTTTTTATCAAAATAATTTAATTGATTTTTATTTGTTCTAACTCTTAGAAATTAGTTCAAACCGTATTTCTTTTTGAAGTTTTCAACAGAACCGCTGGCATCAACAACTTTCTTCTTTCCTGTATAGAATGGGTGGCACTTGTTGCAAATATCAATTTTCAATGTGTCGCCCTTAACGCAAGAACCTGTCTTAAATGTGTTTCCACATGCGCAAGTAACTGTAACTTCATGATAATCTGGATGGATTTCGTTTTGCATTTTTAAACTCTCCTTTTATTAATCACCAACATATGGAAGCAATGCCATATTTCTTGCTCTCTTAATCGCATTAGAAAGTTCTCTTTGATGATAAGAGCAAACACCTGTTTGGCGTCTTGGCAAAATTTTGCCTTTTTCTGTGATATATTTTCTGATTTTTGCAATATCTTTATAGTCGATTGTCTTTTCGCCTGCTACGCAGAAAGCACAAACTTTTTTCTTTGCAGGTTTACGAAATTTCTTAACGACTTTTTCTTCAGTCTTAACTGTTTCGCTCATAATAACTCCTTTATAAATTTAAATCGCCACTTTTGGCTTAGAATGGCAAACTGTCGTCATCAATTTCTTCAAGTTCGGCAGTTTGTTTCTTTGCAGGTTTGCTTTCAACTGGAGCAGAATAATTTCCACCTTCGCTTGCATCCCCTCTGTTTGTGCTGATAAATTCAACTTCGTCAGCAACAACATCTGTGTTGTATCTCTTTGAACCATCTGGTGCATCATAAACAGAAGTTTGGATTCTTCCGATTACTGCACACTTAGAACCTTTCTTCAAATATTTATGGCAGTTTTCTGCTTGATTACGCCAAACAACAATGTTGATGAAATCTGCTTCTCTTTCGCCTTCAGAATTTGCAAATCTTCTTGTTACAGCCAATGAGAATCTGCAAACTGAAACCCCACCATTTGTAGTTTGAAGTTCTGGGTCTCTTGTCAAGTTTCCAATTAAAACAACTTTATTCATAATTTTCTCCTAAATCTTTCGCTTAAATTACTTTCTTACAAACATATGACGAACGATGCCTTCTGTGATGTTCATCAATTTGCTCATTGCGTCAACTTCTGCTGGAGCAAGAGTGATGTTCATCAAAACATAGTAACCTTCGTTTTTGAAGTTGATTGGGTATGCCAATTTCTTCATTCCGATTTTATCTGTGCCTTCAACTGTGCCTTTGTGTGCTTCAACATACGCTTTTTGTTTAGCAATAAGTTCTTCACGCTTTTCTTCAGCAACATCGCTTGCAACGATAAACATAAGTTCATACTTGTTCATACTTTTACCTCCTTTTGGACTGATGGTTTTCGGTCTTATGCCGAAAACAAGGACAGTATTTTTACTGCTGACGCTATAATAGCATATATATATAAATTTGTCAAGCGTTTTTCAAAAATTTGATTTTGGGCGCATTTCTAAGCATTTTAACGCCAAACAACACTTCCAAAATCCATAGCCCAAACAAAAAAGACTTGATTGCCCAAGCCTTATTCCTATCTTCCACCCTTTCCTTCCAACTCTTTTGCAAGCATCGAGGTTTTTCTGTCGTTTTCATTATGGACAACCCTCATAAAGTCAGATTTTCCATATTTAAGTTCTATCTTGTCTGGCAAAACATACATTTCAGTGTTGCATGGAAATGCACTGTGCGCACCATGTTCTATTCCACAATAATATGCCGCAAGCCCAAGCCTTCCTTCAACATCGCCCTCTTCAACATAAAGATATGCACAGCCAGTTTCTTTTAAATCTTTTTCAATAAGTTCTGCAAGTTTAACCTCAAAAGCATCTCTTTTATATCTTGGAACAGCTTGTTCACGAGTATGACTTTCAAGCAATTTTTGAAACAATACAATTTGAGCATTAAGTGTTGGGTCGTCTTGTGTAATTTGCGCAAGTTCTTCACCTTCTGGCAATCCCAAATCCTGTTTTGCTCTTCCATCAATCACATTTGCCCACCATTTTGCAGCCATTTTTGCCATTTTTTTAATTTGAAATTCTTTTTCGTTCATAACTTTTCCTTTTGTTTTATGATAACACCGAAAGCAACCATTGTCAAGAGTCCTTTTTCGAAAATTATGTAAAAAATACAAAAGAAAAAAATGAAATTATCATTGACACAGAGTCAATTTTGTGATAACATAAAATCACATAAATGGTTCGGAGGAAAAATGAAAAACAAAAAACTTAAACTAGCTCTTTTAAAATCTGGTATTGTTTTGGGTATCGCCACAACCATAGGCGGGCTCGGACTTCTTGCTTACACAATGAAAAATCCAGAAAAGTTTGGAATTATTGGAGGCACTGCATCTATATTTGCAAGTTATGCACTCTTTATGCAAGTTGGCCCTCTGACAACAAAAGCCTCACTGGAATTTCATGAAGACACAAAAGATGAAATAAAGCGTCAAAATAAGCAAAAAAAATCCGCCGAACCATCTCTTGAAAAATAAGAATGAACTGTTTGCGTAAACAACCAAACTTTCATATAATTTTAACAAAAGGAGAAAAATCATGGAAAAGACATACAACCAAGCAACAAACATCATTGTAAATGCACACGCAGCAAGAAAAGAACACCCAACGCATCCAGCAGAAAAAACATCTAAGAAAGACATTTACAAAAAGCCTTGCTCAACAAAAGCACCTTGCAAAGTGAAAAATGATGGTCCTGTTTTGAGAGCATAAAACGCCAAGTGCGTTTTTTTGTTGCAAAAAATCGGTTAACTCACTTGATTTTGCTCTGACAGAGATAGTATAATGTTGCCATGGGAGGAAGGAATTAATGAAAACGGAATATGAAGTAAGATTTTTGGAAATCAACAAAGAAAAAATTTTGAAAAAGTTGCAAGAACTTGGTGCAAAAGAAGTTGGAAATTGGTTGCAAATAAGAAAGACATATGACCTTATCACTCCAACACCAAACAGTTGGGTAAGACTTCGCACAAACGGAAAGAAAACAACTTTGACAGTGAAAGAAATTGGTTCTGCAAAAGTTGATGGAACAAAGGAAGCAGAAATTGTTGTTGATAACTTCGCCGAAACCGACTTAATCCTTTCAAAAATCGGCCTTAAGGCAAGAAACTACCAAGAAAATCGCCGCCAACAATTTGTTTATAATGGAGTTGAAATTGACATTGACAGTTGGCCATTAATCCCAACCTATCTTGAAATTGAAGGCGAAAGCGAAAACGCGATTAAAGACACTTGCCAAGCACTTGGGCTTGATTATTCAAAAGCAACATCAATGGATGTTACAGACATATACAACAAGGTTTACAGCATTGACCTTTTAAGCATTAAGACACTTACATTCAACTGTCATGAAAAGCAAAAATAGACAACAAAAAATCACCAAATCGGTGATTTTTATTTTTTCAATTTAGAAACTGCAATGAATTATCTGTTAGAAAACGATGCACCCCTCTATTTCTTAGTATCAGTTTCTCTAAAAACTCTTAGAATCCCCCACTTAGCAATAGAGTAGCGACAAATCGCCAACGAAGTGCGATTTCGTTTGGTCGCTAAGCGAAAAATCAAGCGTCCGCCAAGCGCTTGCGAACAGCAAGCCGAGTATCAGCGCAGATTTTTCACTTTCCGCAGCAGTTTTTATATTTCTTACCGCTTCCGCAAGGACATGGGTCATTTCGTCCAACTTTCTTTTCTTCATTTACAACAGTTTTTTGTTTTTCTGTTGTTTGAGGTTTATCTTTTGGGTCATAAACCTTTGCCTCTGTCATTTTTGGTTGTTGCACTGGTTGAGGTTTCTTTACTTCAACCGCCGTGTTAAGAAGGACAATACAAGTTGTTTCTCTGATTTTTTCAATCATGTCATCAAACATCTCGTATGCTTCTTTTTTGTACGCAAGAACTGGGTCTTGATTTCCAAACCCACGAGCAAAGATTTCGTTTTTCATCGTTTGCATGTCGTCAATATGGTTCATCCAGTTTGAATCAACAACTTTCAACAAAACAAACTTTTCAATCATTTCAAAGTCAACACCAATTTTTCCAGCCTCAACCATTCTTTGGTTATAACGCTTTTCAACAAGTTTCATAACGGCGTCCTGCAAATCCTCAAGTTCAAAACCTTCACAAAAATCTTCTGTAATTGCATTTTGGTCTTTTTCAAGAAGACCGCGTTCAAGTTCTTGATTGATTTTTGCATAGTCCCATTCGAAATATGGTTTTTCAATGTCAACACATTTCTGCAAATATTTTGAAATCACGCCCTCAAACATGCCCATAATTTGTTCATGCACTTCCAATCCGTCAAGCACCTTGTTGCGTTCTTTGTAGATTACTTCTCTTTGTGCGTTCATAACATCATCAAATTGAAGGACAGTTTTTCTCATTGCAAAGTTTTGAATTTCAATCTTTTTCTGAGCATTTTCAATTTGTTTTGACAAGATTTTAAGTTGAATTGGAGTATCTTCTTCCAACTTAAAGAAGATTGCAATTTTTTGCAAGCGTTCTCCACCGAAACGGCGTAAAAGGTCGTCTTCAAGAGAGAGGAAGAATACGCTTGAACCTGGGTCGCCTTGACGAGAAGCACGACCACGCAACTGGTTGTCAATTCGGCGTGATTCGTGACGCTCTGTGCCCACAATATGCAAACCGCCTGCCTTTTTCACTTCTTCTTTTTCAGCATCAGTAATCTTTTTGTATTCGCTGTAAAGTTCTTTATAACGCTCTCTTGCCTTGTTCATTTCGGCATCATCAACAGTGTTAAAGGCAGTGGCATAAGAGATTTGCTCATCAGTAAAATTTTCGTCCTTCATCTGCTTTTTAGCCATAAACTCTGGGTTTCCACCCAAAAGGATGTCTGTTCCACGACCAGCCATGTTGGTCGCAATCGTAACTGCACCCTTTCGTCCTGCTTGAGCGACAATTTGGCTTTCTTGTTCGTGATTTTTGGCGTTCAAAACTGTATGTTTAATTTTGTTTTCTTTAAGTGCCTTTGACAAAAGTTCACTCTTTTCAATGGTAATTGTGCCCACCAAAATTGGTTGTCCGATTTCATGACGGCGTTTAATTTCTTCAACAATCGCCTTGATTTTTCCGCTTTCAGTTGTAAAAACAATGTCAGGCTCGTCCATACGAATATTTGGTTTGTTTGTAGGAATTGTTACAACATCCAATTTGTAAATTGCTCTAAATTCGCCTTCTTCTGTCTTTGCTGTTCCTGTCATGCCTGAAAGTTTGTTGTAAATTCTGAAGAAGTTTTGGAATGTAATTGTTGCCAAGGTCTTGTTTTCATCTTTGATGTCTACGCCTTCTTTCGCTTCGATTGCTTGATGCAAACCGTCATTGAAGCGTCTTCCGGGCATAAGGCGACCAGTAAATTCGTCTACGATGATAACCTCGCCATCTTTTACGATGTAGTTTTCATCCTTAAACATAACAAAATTTGCTTTCAAAGCGTTGTTGATATAGTGGTTAAGTTCAAGATTGTCAATATCTGACAAGTTGTCTGTGCCATAAAATCTTTCCGCTTTTGTAACGCCGTTTTCTGTAAGGTTGAGTGCCTTTGTTTTTTCGTCTTTTTCATAATCTTCTGGCTTCAATGTCTTTGCAAACTTTTGTGCTTTAACATAGTTGTCGCTTGATTTCATTCCGCGTCCAGAAATGATAAGTGGAGTTCTTGCTTCATCAATCAAAATTGAGTCCACCTCGTCCACTATGGCAAAATTGTATCCGCGTTGAACACGATTTTCCTTCATGATTGCCATGTTGTCACGCAAATAGTCAAAACCAAGTTCGTTGTTTGTGCAGTATGTTATGTCGGCATTATAAGCAGCATGCTTTCTTTTTTCATCCATGCCAGAAACAACAACACCAACCGTAAGTCCCAAAAATTTGTAAACCTTTCCCATCCATTCAGCGTCACGCTTTGCCAAATATTCATTGACAGTCACAACATGCACGCCAAGTCCAGAAATCGCATTGAGATATGCCGGCAAAGTCGCCATCAAAGTTTTTCCTTCACCAGTTGCCATTTCTGCAATACGGCCTTGATGCAACGCAATTCCGCCCAAAATCTGAACATAAAAGTGACGCATTTTCAAAACTCTGTCAGAAGCCTCACGCACAACGGCATATGCCTCTGGCA
>CAZQFT010000048.1:0-7081 GCA_964592565.1 uncultured Lachnospiraceae bacterium | reverse complement strand
CGGAATGCGTCCAACCTCTTGCGCTGACCAGCTTGCACTTGCTGTCCGTGCTGGAAAGGAAAAATATGACCAAGTTAATTAATCACATGACACTTATCGCATAAGCATTTTCTCGCATTTACTTAAAACAAAAAACTAAAACAAAAAAAACAAGCATTTCGCTTGTTTTTTTAATAAGTTTTTAATTAGCCCAAAGTTTTTTCATTATCATTGTAAACTTTTGATGTCGCTTTTGCTTCAATAATTGGAGCGGCAACATAAATGTTTTTGTCATCGAAGTATCCATAATCACTCAAGAGTGCAACTGCACACATTTCTGTGATTGATGATTGTGCCCCTGCAGCAACTTGAACTGTGTATTTTGCAGTATCTTCTGTGATAACACCAGAATTGTAAACTGTAATTGTTGGTGTTACTGAGAAAGAATTTCCATTTTGTGACAAAGCATAATTTGAAACATATGCAATGCTTCCAGAAGCATTTTTGTCATAGTAATTTGCTGTTGCTGCAGCATATTTGTCTGCTTTAAACATAACTTCAAGTTTAATGCTTTCTGTTACTTCTTCTGCATTTGCAATCGCTTCATTGATGTTTTCTGAAGTAATTTCTTTAGAGCCGTCACCCAAAACAATCTTATAAAGATATTTGTTATCTGCTTCTTTGCTTGCCATTACAAACAAAACTTGTTCGCCGCCATCTGTATCCAAATCGCTGTAAACAACGTGCAATTCGTCCGCTGAGTATTTCTTTCCTTGAAGTGTTTTGCTTGCAACTTTGTCTGCAATCGCTGTTTTTGTGGCAGGGTCAACAAAACTTACTGATGGAACTTCTGGTGTCACAACATCATTACTTCCAATTATGTTTTCAACCTTGTTTGAAAGTCCATTGTTGAGGCCGCTCTTAAATCCTTCTTCATAACTTGCAACAATTTTTTCTGCAAGTTCTTTGCTGTTTCCGTTTTCTGTCAAATAGTCAACCATTGAAGATCTTTGATCCTCTGGAGATCCTTGTGAATAATCTGAAACATTTGCATTGTTCAAGTAAGTGTAGACTGGTAGTTTTTGCCCACCTGTTTCCTTATAAACTGGCACACCATTTGCAGTAAGTTCTGAAACAACTTCTACGCCAAGTTGATACGCTGCACCCAAGATTGTAGGCTCATCATATTTTCTTAATTGTCCCCAGATACCTTGTTGTTTATATACAGGAATTTCAACCTTTCCTTCTGCGCCCTTATAGAACACTCTGTCAGCGTTTCCAATTGCAGTAATCTTGTTTCCCGCAACCAAAACTTTTTGACCGTTAACTGTTTTTTCATAGTAAACTCTGTTGCCATTTGCATCATATGCTTCTGCATATTGGAAAAGAGATTTATCTTCTGTTTGCAAGCCATCAACAAATGCTTCAATGCGCTTTGCACCATGTTCTTTAGCGGCTTCTGATTGATCTTTTCCACCCCAACCAACTAATCCTCCAAAAGTGAGGGCTCCAGCAACAAGAACTGCAGATGTAGCCAACGCAACTCCCTTAAGAATCTTGTTTGCTTTAAGAGTTGAAGGAATGAATCCCAGTGCCTTAACTTCTTTAGCCTTTCCTTCACCATAGTTTGTCTTAACCCATTCAGGCATCGTAACTTCATCATCTTTTGTCTTGACAACTTTAACATCTTTAACTTGGTGTGAGAAATTTGCAACAAAGTTACCTTTCTTATCCTTATCATAACACACAATTTTTGCATTGCCTTTCTTGTCAAATTGAATCTCTTTTACGCAACGAATTTTAAGCGTTTCTCTAAGTTTTTCATCAACTAAAACTTTTTCGATGTCAATGATGTTTCCATCTTTATCCTTTTGTGTTCTTGGATCTCCACCAGTGATTACATACAAAGATTGATAATCCTTTCCAGTTTTACCCTCTGCTCTCATTTTTTCATCAGCGTGTGGACCAACTGCTAAATAAACTGGAAATTCTCCCCCATCACTGTTCACCAAACGAAGAACTTTCCCTTTGTTTGCCTTTTTGTTTGCATTAGTGTCTGCATCAATTTCTTCCTTCTTTTTAAGAACAACCGCATCGCGTTCTCCAAGAGCCTTATCGCGTTGTTCAGTCAAGGTAGCAACTTGTGCTGAAAGATCTTTCAAGTCACCATTTATAGATTTTTTCATTCTCACTCCCTCTCCTATTAAATTATTTCCTGTCGCCACATATTGTTCTTCGTTTTTTAAAGCGACACTTATTGTTTCGCTTCCTGCAACTGCAACCGCACTATCAGAAGTTTCAAGAACTTCTGTTGCCTCCGTTGTCGCCTTTTTTGCAACTTGTGCAAACTTTGACATGAATTTTGGTTGAGCTCGCATTTCCTCTAAAGCTTTAACAATTGCGGAATTGTCTTTTCCAACACCTATACTATGAATAAATCCTCTTCCTTTATAAATGTTAAGCGCATCTTTAACTGTACCTCTTGAAATCAAACTTGCTTCCGCTTTCTCTTTAGGTTGAAAATAACAATAAACAAGCCCATCTGAATCATTTTGTACAAACAAAAATCTGCATCCACCCGTTTCATATCTTGAAGCAATTTGCTTGTCTGAGATCGTGCATTCATCTGGAATTAAATCCTTGTTTTTATAAAGTCCGTCAAACTCTTCACATTTAAGAGTTTTCTTTTCAATTTCCATATAACCTCCGCCTTTTCTTGGTATAATTATAAATCAATTTCGGCGTACTGTCAATACCCTTTTTTCAAAAAAAACGCAGTTTTTGTGATATTTATCGAAAAAATAGCAAAAAATTCAGCAATTTTTGTCAAAAATGAATCAATAAAACAAAACAAGATGCTGTAAAGCATCTCGCTATGTATTTATATATGCCAAACAACTTGCAAACTTTCACAAATTAATCATCAACAGGCCTTTCGTCCAAATAAGTTGCCATATAATCTGCCAAATGAAACAAAAATACAGTTGGATATTTGTAAAACACATCTGAAATAATAAATCCATTTGTTGCAGCACGAGCATCAAACGCTCCCATATGCCAATTTATTGCCATTGCCTCTTCACGCGTCAATCTCATAAAACCAGAAATCATATAAACTGACTTCTCACCATGCCCATATGGAAGTGGGTCAGAATATTTATAATAAGGCTTTTGTTTCCATTCTCCATCAACCTTTACATTACGCATTTCAACGGTATATGTATTCACCTTGCAGATGTCATGCAAAAGTGCGATAATTGCCACACTTTCCGCAGAAATAACTTTTTGCCAGCTTTCGCCGTATTCTTGCTGCAAAAGTTTTACATATCTTTTATAAACCATTATGCTGTGCAAACAAAGTCCGCCTTCAAAGTTGCTGTGTCTTCTTCCAGATGCAGGCCCTGTGAAAAAGTCGGTCTTTTCCAGATAATTTAAAATTTCCTCCGCGCCTTCTCTTTCAATATTGTCATAAAAAATTTCTAAGAATTGTTGTTTAATTTCTTCAGTATCCATTTCAACCTCTAATTTCAAATTTGTAACATTTTAGCAATAAATTATGTTAAAAATCAAATAAAATAACGCGTTTTCCACTTGCATTTGCCCATTTTTTATATAAAAGTCGACATCATTAAGCATTTCATAAATGTTTTTGAGTTGAATTTTTGAAAAGTTTTTTGCCAAACCTCTCGCTTTCGTGATTGCAAATTCTTTAACTCCAAGCAAATCTGCAAGTTCTTTATCATTCAAATCAGAAACCGCAGCAAAGAAAAGTCGTCTGAAATGGTTAAGCACAAGTGAAAACGTTTTTGTGTCCTTATCCATAAGATTCAGAAGCCCAACCGCCTTATTGCTGTCACGGCGTGAAAGTGCATCAGTAAGTTCAAAAACAGTAAATTCGGTTTCTTTGCACACAAGACTGTCCACAAGTTTGGCTGTAATTTCAAAATCATCACAAGAGGCAAGTTTATCGACCTCATTCTTTATTAGAGAATAATAATTGCAGCACGATTCAATAAGTTGTTGGCAAGCGTCATTTGTTATCGTTTTGTCATGAGATTTAAGCTCTGCAACAATCAAATCCTTCAAACTTGAATCATCCAAACGTTTTGCACTGACCTTTTCGCTGATGATAAAATCAAATTTATTAAAGAAGTCAAAAATAATCAAACAAGTGCTTTCAACCGGCTTTTTTAAATAATCTTTCAGTTTTTTCCTGAAATTTTCATTAAATTTTGTGATATTTTTCAACAAAACAACTTTTTTGTCACTTCCCATGGGCAATGTTTCGCACGCATCAATCGCCGCATCGCCATTGAAAGAATCTTCATCAAAAACAATAAAGTTAAATTCTTCCAATTGCAGGTTGCTTGCCTTTTTTATGAGTGCAAGTGCTTTATCATACAAAAGAATGTCCTCCCCTTGAACCAAATAGCACGCCTCAATTTTTTTCTGTAATCTCGCCCTTAAAGTTTTCAATCTAAACACCTCCAAACAAATTCATTTTCTTTTATTTTATAAAAACTGTTGCCATCTTGCAAATAATTTTTATCAACATTCTCGCCTTTTTCATATCCCTGCACAATACATCCCGCAGAAAAATATTTTGCCAGTTCGGTTTTACTGCCAACCATTACAAAATCATAATTGTTTTGCGCAAGACTTTGTGCATGCGAAGTTTCAGCATCGTCAGACAAAATCATCACACTTACATCGTCAAATTTTAATTCCAAAGCCACCAAATCGCCATTAACTGATTTAAATTTAAACTCAAATCCGTCAATCTGATAAGCAGAATTTTCATTTACGAGCACTTCTTCGTCATAATTGCGATAATTCTTACATGAGATTATGTTTTGAACACCAACCTCTCGCATAAATTCTATGTCTTTGACATAATAATCCAAAACGAAAACAGTCGAAACCTGCTTAACATTACAAACCGACATCAATGCATCTGCCTTGCTATCAAAATCAACAACCGCAGTTTTGCCCTGTGAATTTGTCAGCATCACGCTATCATTAGAATAGTTAAAGCAATAAGCAATACCAACACTTGGCTGTTGCAAAACATCAACCAACGAAAAAACAAGTGATAAAACCAAGAGCGAACTGCAACAAATTGCCTTACTGCGTTTGGTAAGCATTGTATATCTGCTTAGGATAAACATTGCAACAAACATCGCTGTCACAGAAAATATGCTTAACGGAGCAAGAGTTGTTGCAAGATTGGTACAGGCAAAAAATTCTGAAATTTTATAAATCCCAAGAAGACCAAGTTTGCATGCTGTAAGCATAAATCCAAGCCATGGCAGAAGCGTAGTCAAAAATGCAAAAACAAACAACAACGGATAAACTATCGAAAAGATTGGAATGATTATTAAATTAGCAAACACAGACAAGAAATTTAAATAACCAAACATTGAAGCCATAAAAGGAAGAATACCAATTGACGCTCCAATTGAAATTGAGAAAGAATCCGCAACTGCTTTAGGAAAAATTTTCTTTAAAAGTTTACTTAACCAAGGAGAGACAACAAAAATCCCTAAAACGCAAAAGAAACTCATCAAAAATCCAATGTCCAAAGCGGAAAGTGGATTGATAAGCAAGATTATTATTCCCGACAAACCAAGCGAATTTAGGTTGTCATAGCACTTTCCTGAAATTTTGGTCGTAAGAAGCACAAGCCCCATTATGCCTGCTCGCATAACAGACGGAGCGAAACCACACAAATAAGCATATACCACAAGAAAAACTGCGCAAATAACAAAATTTAGCCAGCCTCGAACGCGGCATTTTTTCAAAATAAAACCAATAAGGGCAATTAAGAAACTTACATGTAAGCCACTGACGGTCAAAATATGTATAACACCGGCCATTTTGAAAGTGTCTTTCATCTCACTTTCCACAAAATCCTTATTGCCGAACAAAACCGCGTACGCAACAGGGCCATAAGTTTCGCCCATATTCTGATAAAGACTGTCTTTCACCGCAAGCCTTACTTGCTCGTCAAATGTCAATTCTTTTCCTGTTTTTGTAATATCTGCGATTCCAATGTATACAAAATAAGGAGCGTTGTCACGATAGTTTCCATTATAAAAAGTGCCAAGTTCGAAAAGTTTGATATTCTCAACTTCTGCTTCAAAAGTTATGACATCACCAATTTGAAGGTCGGACTCTGTTTGCAAATCAATCTTCAAACTGATGTTTTTCTCTCGGTTACCATTAATTTCAACATCTTTCAAGGTCGCATACGCCGTGTAACTTTCATAATAACTGTAAAATTTTAAATCGTCACTCACGCGGCCAACAACTGTACATGTTTCAGAATAAACATTGCCTTGAAATGTTGTCACACCAACAAAATACCAGCCAATTCCAAACAAAAAAGTTGCAACCACAACAATCAGCGTAATAAACCTGTTTTTCCAAATGCAGAAAGCAATAAACAACACAAAAAGAACACTGACTAAAATCAAATATTCAAAATTTCCAGAAAAAAGAAACCTTGTTGAAGCAATTGCCAACAACAACGATAAAAACCCATAAAAAAGCGGTCTTGCAATAAAAATCTTTTTCCCTGTTTGCATTACGATTTAAGCATATCACAAAACACAAACTTTTGCAACCTAACAAAAAAAGAAGTGTATTATTTTACAACTTCTTTTTCACTTTTCTTGAAAGAAAACGCTCCTTCAAAATAATCAACCACTTTTTGAGGCTCAATAACATATTGCGGATGCGAAATTATAAACTCTTTAAGATTTTTGTCAACAAAGTTGCGTGCAACCATAAAATCTGCGTAACCCAATTCAAAAACCTTACATTCTGTTTCAACAAATTTGCTTTCTTTGAGTTTGAAAATCACAAGTTTTTGATTGCAGTTTTTATCCCTGTTTCTGTCTTGGAAAGAAAAATGATATGGATATATGCTGAAACCAAGTGTTGTTCCTTCAATTTTTTGTGGTTCTGAAATAATAAATGGCATAACTTTTTCTCCTTAATTGTTTTGATTTTTTTATCATAAAACAAAAAGTGCGAATTGTTATGCCAAAAAATTGTAAAAAAATGATGTTTTTTATCTGTTTTTTGCGATTTTGCCGAT
>CAZQFT010000047.1:0-7290 GCA_964592565.1 uncultured Lachnospiraceae bacterium | reverse complement strand
AATGTTTACGAACTTAAAAGCAAACAAGATGTTTCGGTTTTGGGGGCGATGCTGTAATATTTGAAAGAAACACAAAAACGCACACTTAAAAACATCAGCAAACTTACAAAAATTAAGAATGACCAACATCTTGTAATCGACATAAACACAAGAAGAAATCTTGAACTTGTTGAAACAATCCGCGAAAGAAAGAAATATGGCTCTCTTTTGTGGCTTATGGACCAAACAAACACAAGCATGGGCGCAAGAAGATTCAGAAGTATGTTTGACCAACCACTTCAAAGTTCAAGCAAAATCAACGAACGCCTTGACAGCGTGGAAGAACTTTCAAAAAGCCTTATCCTTCGCGATAAGTTGATTGAGAATCTTTCAAATGTACGCGACATCGAGCGTATTTGCGGAAAAATCGCTTACGGAACAGTTACTCCAACCGAACTTTGCCACTTAAAAAATTCACTTTCTCAAGCACCAATCATCAAAAAACATCTTGAAAATGTAAAAAGCAAAAAGTTGATTGAATGTCGTGAAGGGCTTTTTGATTTTGGTGAAATTGTTGACCTCTTGCAGCGTGCGATTGGTGATACACCACCACTTCTCTTCAAAGAGGGTGGCTATATTTTGGAAGGTTTTAATGAAGAACTTGATGACTTGAGAAATGCACGCGACATTGGAAAGCGTGAGTGTGAAAAATTGGAAGAACTTGAGCGTCAACGCACAGGCATCAAGACCTTAAGAATTATCCGCAACAATGTGTTTGGTTATTGCATTGAGGTAAGCAAAGGACAAGCGCAATATGTTCCGCTTACTTACAAAAGAAAACAAACACTTGCAAATGCAGAACGCTATACGACTGAGGATTTGGAAAAGATTGAAGAAAAAATCTTAAATTCTCATGATGAGGCATTAAAACTTGAAGCAAAGGTCTATCAAGTTTTGATTGAATACTTGACAAACTATCTCGAACACTTTTCGACTGCTGCAAAAAGTTTGGCAGAACTTGATGCACTTTTGTCGCTTGCAATCTGTGCTGTAAAATATAATTTCTGCAAGCCTGTAATCAACAAAAATGTTAAGAAGATTGACATTGTTGGTGGCAGACACCCAATTGTTGAGCGTTTCTCAAAAGACGGCAGTTTCATTTCAAATGACACATTGCTTGACAATGATGAAAACAAAATGATGATTATCACTGGTCCAAACATGGCAGGAAAAAGTACATTCATGCGTCACGTGGCAATCATCACATTCTTGGCCCACATCGGAAGTTTTGTTCCTGCAACACGTGCCGAAATTGCCATCACTGCCCGCATTTTCACGCGTGTTGGTGCAAGTGATGACCTTGCTTTTGGTCAAAGTACATTTATGGTTGAAATGAGCGAAGTTGCAAACATTTTGGCAAATGCAACCGAAAACAGCCTTGTGATTTTGGATGAAATCGGACGCGGAACTTCCACTTTTGACGGACTTGCAATCGCTTGGGCGGTTGTGGAATATATCTCAAAAAATCTCAACTGCAAAACGCTTTTTGCAACGCACTATCACGAACTTTCAGAGCTTGAAGGTGTGATTAGAGGTGTGAAAAACTATAAAATCACAGTTAAAGAAATCAACGACAGTATTGTTTTCTTGCGTAAGATTGTTCGCGGTCATGCAAATCGCAGTTTCGGTGTTGAGGTTGCACGGCTTGCTGGTGTTCCGCAAAGAGTTATTGACCGAGCAAAAGAAATAAGTTTAAATTTGGAAAAAGTAAACCAAAAACTTGATATGAACATCTTTGGCGAGGATGAAGAGCGTGAAAAACAAAATAAAAATTCAAAGACGGCACTTCAATTGCTTTCTATGCTTAGAGATATGGATATAAATCGTATGTCACCAATCGAAAGTTTTGAAGTTTTAAATGATTTGATTGAAAGAGCGAAAAACAACGAATAAAAGGAGCGAATATGGCTATTAATGTCCTTCCACCACTTATTTATAATCGAATTTCAGCAGGCGAGGTTGTTGAAAAGCCAGCATCTGTTGTTAAGGAACTTATTGAAAACAGCCTTGACGCTGGTGCAACAAAACTTAGGGTTGAAATTGAAGAGGGTGGAATCAAGAAAATTGTTGTTTCAGACAATGGAAGCGGAATTGCAAAAGAGGACCTTCCACTTGCTTTCTTGCCGCATGCAACAAGCAAAATCTCTTCAGTGGATGACCTTGATGGGATTGCAACTTTAGGTTTTCGCGGTGAAGCGCTTGCAAGCATCGCTGCAGTTTCTATGGTTGAACTTTCAACCAAGCAAGAGAAAAGTGAAACTGGCTATAAAATCGAAGCAAATGGCGGCGAAATTTCAAAGATAAGTGAAGTTGCAAGGCTTAACGGTACAACTCTTACAGTAAACAACCTTTTCTACAACACACCAGTTCGTGCAAAATTTTTGCGCAGACCAAAGACGGAAGAAGGCGACATTACAAATTTGATTGAAAAAATCATGCTTTCTCGTCCAGAAATTGCCTTTGAATATGTTGTTGACGGAAAGACAATTTACAATCATGCATCTGGCGGGCTTGATGAGGTAATTTATTTGATTTACGGCAGAGAAGTGCATGACAATTTACTTAAACTTTCAAGCAAAGAGGATGACATTTCCGTAAGCGGCTACATCGTTTCACCAAAACTTTCACGCCCAAACAGAAACTATCAAACTCTGTTTGTCAATGGGCGTTATGTTGAAGATTACAATGTTTCTGCTTGCGTAGGTGGGGCATATGAAAGCATGCTTATGAAAGGCCGCTTTCCAATTTATGTAATCAAACTTGATTTGCCATTTGACAGTGTAGATGTAAACATTCACCCAAACAAACGACAAGTAAAATTTGCCAACCAATCGAAAATTTGGGGGATTGTTCGCCGTGCGGTTGAAAAAGCACTTGTGTCAAGCAACTTGATTGCAGATTTTGAATTTACAAGTCAAGAAGAAAAAGAATGGCAAAAATTCAACATCAAAAACGAAGAAAATCCAAGAGCGACTGCGTTTGATGCACCAAAGGCTCGCTTTGACAAATTGTCACCAACTGAAGGGGCGAGTTATAAAGCCGAAGTTGACAGCAATGAAACGGCAGAAAAATATGTTTCTCCAGCAGAATATCAGAAGAAAGGCATTGAAATTATCAACATGCCACAATTTTCTTCAATTAAATCGGATAAATCAAACAAAAATCGTCCAGGTGGCAACATCTTTTTTGACAACTCTGGTGAAAGTTTGTTGCATGAGGTTACAATCTCAGTTCAAAAAGACATAGAAAAAGAGGAAAAGGTTGCGGTCGAACCTAAGTTTGTTGAAGAAAAATTCTTGAAGACAAATGCCGAAGAAATCAAGGTTTTGGGGGTTGTATTTAAGACTTACATCATTACGGAGTTTGATGACGCAATTTATGTTGTTGACCAACATGCAATGCACGAGCGTCAACTTTATGACAAACTTAAATCTCAAATTGATGAAAACAGCGTTTCAAGACAAGATTTACTTGTGCCATACAGTTTTGAGTTAAAATCGCAAGACAAAGAACTTTTTGAAAGCAAAATTGCAGCGTTGAGAGCGATTGGTTTTGAGATTACTCAAAATGAAAACCAATTTGACATAACATCTGTTCCTTATCTTCTCAGCAGCATAAATTTTGAGAAATTTATTGCAGAAATCTTGTCACAAGAACAACCAAACGATGTTTCGGCAAGCAAACTTATCAACGAAAAACTTTGTCAAACAGCGTGCAAACATGCAATTCGTGCAGGGGACACAATCAGCAAAGATGAAATTTTGTATTTGATTGACAAAATGAAAGACGGAGTTGCACTTTGTCCTCATGGACGACCAATCATTGTGAAAATTACGCGTAAAGAACTTGAAAAAATGTTTAAAAGGGTTTTGTGATGAAAAAGGTGATTTTCATTCTTGGCCCGACAGCAGTAGGCAAAACGCAGACAGGTGTAAATTTGGCAAAACGCTTTAATGGCGAAATAATTTCTGCGGATTCTGTGCAGATTTATCGTGGTCTTGACATCGGCTCGGCAAAAGTAACGAAGGAAGAAATGCAAGGAATTGTACATCATGCGATTGACATCCTTGAGCCGCAAGAAGAATTTTCTGTATTCGAATTTGTTGAATATACAAAAAATAAAATCAAAGTAATTTCATCGCATGGGAAATTGCCAATTGTTGTTGGTGGCACTGGGCTTTATATCAAGGCTTTGACGCTTGGATACAATTTTGGCGGAGCAGAAAAAGACGAGAAATTGCGAGATGAATTGCAAAGATTGTCAGACGAAAAAGGAATTGACTTTTTGTTTGAAATACTGAAAGAAAAAGACCCTGTTTTGGCAGAAAAAATTGACAAATTCAACACGGTCAGACTTATTAGAGCAATTGAAATCGCAAACAGCAAAGGGCAAAAAGAAACCACTGAGGTTGACATTCAGCCGCTTTTGATTGGACTTGTAAGACAGCGTGAAGGACTTTATGAAGACATCAATGCAAGGGTTGATAAGATGCTTGAAAAAGGTCTTGTCAAAGAGGTTGAAGGGCTTAAAGCATCTGGGCTTACAGCAAACAACCAATCAATGCGTGCGATTGGATATAAAGAAGTTTTGGCTTATTTGGATGGCGAATATGACTATGCTCGCATGGTTGAACTTATCAAACAGCACAGCAGAAACTATGCAAAAAGACAACTTACTTTCTTGCGAGGAATGGAAAGCATCAATTTTGTTGATGTGAAAGAAAGTGGTTCGCAAGAAAAGATAATTAAAATGGTTGAGGAATTTTTAAAATGAACGAATTAAAAGTTATTGAAGAGATTGAAGCGGGTCTTAAAGAGCGTTTTAAAGAGATTGAACGCGTGGCTTATATCAATCAGAAAAAAGTGCTTGACGCATACAGAGAAATAGGGGTTACAACCTCACATTTTGTCGGCACAAGTGGCTATGGTTACACAGACAAGGGGCGTGATGATTTTGCCAAGGCTGTTGCAATGATTTTTGGTGCGGAAGATGCACTTTGCAGTCCACATCTTACTTGCGGAACGCACACAATTGCGACTGCACTTTATGGAATTTTGCGTCCAAAAGACATGCTTTTGTCAATTACAGGAAGCCTTTATGACACACTTCATGACACACTTTTTGGCAAAGACAACGGCAGTCTTGAAAGCCTTGGGGTTGACATAAAATATATTGATTTGAAAAATGGCGAGTTTGACGAAGAGAAAATTTACGAGCAGGTTGAAAAACTTAAACCTCGTGCAGTGTTTGTTCAAAAATCAAGGGGCTATTCTGACAGAAAGGCACTTTCAGTTGAAAAAATGAAACCAGTTTTTGAGAAAATTAAAAAATTCAGCCCAAACACTTTCATTATGGTCGACAACTGCTATGGCGAATTTGTTGAAACTCAAGAACCAACAGAGGTTGGTGCAGATGTGTGCATGGGTTCATTCATCAAAAATTTGGGGGGCTCGCTTGCACCAACTGGTGGATATATTGTCGGCACAAAAGCGGCAATTGAGTGCATTGAAAGACGCTTTACTTGTCCTTCACTTGGACGCGAAACTGGCTCTTATGAACCGGGATATCGTTTGTTCTATCAAGGACTTTTCATGGCACCACATGTTGTAAGTCAAGCGGTTAAGGGTGCTTATCTTATTGGTGAAGTTATGAAGCGTCAGGGCTACAAAATCATTCCTCAAACGGACGAAACTTGCTTCGACATCATCAAATCGGTTGTGTTTGACACTGCGGAAGAACTTATCCGTTTTGTGCAACTTATTCAAAAACTTTCACCAGTTGACAGTCAGTTTGTGCCAGTTCCTTATGCGATGGCTGGTTATACGACCGATGTCATCATGGCGGCAGGCACTTTTGTTGAAGGGGCATCCATTGAACTTTCTTGTGACAGTCCAATTAAAGCGCCATACATTGCCTATTTCCAAGGCGGAATTACTTATGAGCAACTCAAAATTCTTGCATGCGAACTTTTGAAATTTAAAAATTAAGGACTTGTTTTTGCAAGTTCTTTTTTATAATCATTTCTAATAAAATAAACCATGGTCAAGTCATATAAAACTCATTCGTTTATAAATGGGCTTAGGTTTTCTTGTGTTAACGCAATCAAGGCAAACAAAATCAAGATTTTTGTAAGTTTTATTTTTGTTTTAATTGCAATTTCTACAGGAATTTTTATTGCTGTAAAAGCAAACATTTCTCGCAACCTTTGCAACTTGCGCGAAATCAATCTTGACAATTTTCGAACAGGATTTACAGCATCGTCATCAGCATTTTTTGCAAGAAGTTGCTCGCTTTTTGTGAATGTATTGCTTTTGGCACTGCTTTCATTTTCTCCATTTTTGTTTCCTTTGGCGGTTGCAATTTTCACCTATCGAGGTTATCTTTTTGGATTGAATTTCGCACTTATCTTCATTTTTTATGGGGTTGGCTCGATGATTACCGCGGTGATTGTAATTCTTCCTTGCCAACTTTTGACTTTGTTTGTGCTTATCATGTTCAACATCATTCTTCAAAAGATGAACAGCAATTGCAAGAAATTTGGCGGCACGGATTGCAATCGTTTGCTGTTTGTAGTGCTTGTACTTTTGGTGTTGATTTTAATTAATCTTGTTGAAACTTTGCTGCTTTGCGTGTTGAGCGGAAATGTGATTTTGGTCATATAGTTGCATAAAAAGCCCTCTTTTGAAAAAAATAAGTGGCGAAGGGGGGATTTATGAAAAAAATAACAATATCCTTGTCAGCTTTGGTGCTTATGCTTGCAATGTTGTTCTGCGGAACGCAAGGGGCGTACATAAACACTGCAATGGCAAGCACAGAACTTGAAATTTCAAGCAAAAGTGCGATTCTTATGGAATATGACAGCGGAGAAATTTTGTTTTCAAAGGATGAAAGTAAGCATTTGCCAGTTGCGAGCATGGTTAAGATGATGACAATTTTGATTGCACTTGAAGAGTTGCAAGCGGGGAATATTGCACTTGACACCAAGATTACTACAACTGAAAATGCGTCAAGTATGGGTGGCTCGCAGGTGTTTATTGATCCATATGTTGATTACACTTTTGAAAACCTTTTAAAATCAGTCATAATGGCATCTGCCAACGATGCGAGCGTTGCTTTGGCGGAATATTTTAATGGCAACGAAAAAGCGTTTACAAATCGCATGAACAAGCGCGCAAAAGAACTTGGCATGAACGACACTCACTATGCCAACTGCACAGGGCTTCCAGCGGCAGAGCAATATTCTTCAGCAA
>CAZQFT010000046.1:0-7300 GCA_964592565.1 uncultured Lachnospiraceae bacterium | reverse complement strand
ACGTCGTGAGACAGTTCGGTCCCTATCTATCGTGGGCGTAGGATATTTGAGAGGGCTTGCTCCTAGTACGAGAGGACCGGAGTGAACGCACCGATGGTGCACCAGTTGTCACGCCAGTGGCACAGCTGGGTAGCTATGTGCGGTTGAGATAAACGCTGAAAGCATCTAAGCGTGAAACTTGCCTCAAGATTAGATATCCCATAACATAAGTTAGTAAGACCCCTTGTAGACCACAAGGTTGATAGGTCGCATGTGTAAGTGCAGTAATGCATTCAGCTGAGCGATACTAATAGGTCGAGGGCTTAATCACGGATTTAATTAGACATTTAAGTTCCCTTCAAAGTGTGTAGTTGTCAGAGAATTTTATCTCTGTTTGAATATTGCTTCATCCTATCCTCCTTTTTTAAATAGCAATATTCAAAATAATTTGATAATTTCATTGACTTTTAATTAAGGAAATGTTATTATACCATAACCGGTGGCGATAGAGAGAAGGTCCACCTGTTCTCATCCCGAACACAGAAGTTAAGCTTCTCATCGTCGAAAATCCTTGGCTGGTGACGGCCCGGAAAAATAGAACACTGCCGGTTAACCATTAAAGCATCCGCATGAGGATGCTTTTTTGTTTTATGTAATTTCTTTTTAATAACAACGGCAGTGTTCTTGCACACTTTGTGTGCGTTTTGTTTTCACAAAACATTTTTCCGTGCGGCCCGTCAAAAACAGCCAAGAATGGTAAGTGTGCGTGGCTGGCGAAACCTTATGGTTTCTAACCCCACTGCCGGTTAATGTTAAAACAGACTGTAAATGTATGTTCTTTTCAGAATGTCTTGACAAAAATTATTAAACTGTGCTAAATTATTCTTATAAAAGGAGAATTTGTGTTATGAACAATCAAAAAACAAATCGAGAGTTTCAAAACGGGTGGATATCCACTTATGTAGGAGATAAATATGTTAGGCAAAATTTTATGGGGACTACAATGGATTTTGTTTATGATTTCGAAAACGGAATTGCTCAAGCAACGCGACAAGAGGGGCTTGTCATGGCATATTATATTGTAACTGACCATGGAGACGTTTTGAAAAATATTCCTCAAGAGAAATTTGATTCGGCATTCAAAATTGCCAGAGAACCTGCAAAGTTTCTCGAAATGCCAACAAGATATTTTGAAGACAAGGGACTTGTTGATGATTTATTGCTTATTGCAAAAAATTCTTTGAAAAATGACATTGAAAAAGCAGGTGGTGTTTCAGAAGAATATTTAGAATATGTGAGGGATTTGTCTGCTCAATTTGGTGAGAAAATGAAAAGAGAAAATGAAAAGCTTAGAGAAATTGGGATGGAGGAAATCGCAAATAAAAATGAGGCATTAGACATAATAAAAGATATGGGGAAGGTGCTATAATATGAAAAAAGAAAAGGCATTGAAAGAGTTGGATATAATATTTGAGGATTTGATAATCTTAAACCACAGTTTAAATAAAGAAAAAGCAGAACAGTCTAATAAAAAATAAGATTTTATTAAAATTTTAAAAAATATCTTGACAAATCCCCCCCCCGTGTTATACTAGGATAAATTTGGGGGGGGAGTAAAAATGTATAAAGTTGATGCGAAATATATGAAAGCAGGCAGGGTTGAAGGTTTTGATTATGAGGATTTTTCAAAAAACCAAACAAATTTTTGTAGGTTGGACCCTTTGACTTCGTATTTGTGGATTGGTGAGGTTCCAAACAATGAAACAACTTCTCAAAACACATACACAACATATAGTTATTCAATTTTTAATAAAGATGGAGTAGAGTTGGCAAAAATTGATTCGGGGGCTAAAAGAAAAATTGATGAATATAATGGTAAAGCCAGATTTTCTTTAATATGTGAGCATTTGGCAAAATTTGCCGCACGAGAGCCTAAACTTGTGGAGCATATTCCAGTTGAAGTTTATTTGGGACGCACAACTTTGGGAGAGGAAATTTTGACTGAATATCAAAATGCAAAAATGGAAGAACTTCAACGTTTGCCAGCAGGTCAAGATTGTGCAGCTTTTATTGAAGAAATTAAGACAACTGTTGCATATATGAATAAGACTTTCAACAATGTTGAAAAATCTCGAGAAGTAAAAGAAAACTTTTCTGAACTTTTTGCGAGAGATAAAGAACTTTAAGAGGTGATTTATGACAAAGAAAGAAGCGTTGAAAGAAATTAACAAAATTATTGAAGAGGCGATTGCAAATTTAAGAGCATTGCAAGACAAAGAAACACAAAGTTAGTTTTAACATATTGACATACATCTTCAAATATGATAGAAAATGCAAGCATTGGAGGTGTTTATGGAAATTAAGGATTATTTACTTCCAAGTAATAAAGAAAATAATAAAAGTGCAGAAAAACCGGTTGCAAAGGCAGATGAAACAAAAAAATATTATCACTCAAAATTTGCACCAAGTTCACAAGGCACAAAATCAAGAAAACCTATTGAAGATGATTTCAAAATAACAATGTAAACAAAAAGAAGAGTTCAAAACTCTTCTTTTTTAGTGTGTCATTTAAAAGGAACACATCATATTTTGCTTTTCTTTTTTATTATGTTTTGGATACAAAGAAAAGAACTTACATATCTTGTTTTACACTAAGAAAAAAAAGAATTTACAGTATTAAACTTACATAGTTCTAAAATAAAAACTGTTGCAATTAAAATGAGAATATGTACATGATTATTTAGATGTTGACTTGTTGCTTTTGGCGTGATATAATAAAAATATATTAGGAGAGAGTATGCATATTGAAGATTATATTAAACAAGCCAAAGACAAAGAAAATGTAAGTGTAGGCGGAAGTCCATGTTATGATTTTGGGAATGTTGTACTTATTAAATATGAAACTAATGTAAAGTATGGTCCTGCCAGAAAATCTGCAGAAGAGGTCGCCTTACTTGCGAATGAAGCAAACAAAAAAGGGGTGAGGACGCCTAAGCATCTTGGCGTAAAAAGAGAGGTTGTTGGGGATCGTGACATTTGTTGGGTTCTTCAAGAAAAAGCACCAGGAGTTCCTTTTACAGAATATGCAAGGCTTGCTCCAGAACAGCAAATTGCAAAACAAAAAGAACTTTTGGCTGCACCAAACATCCATTTTGATGCATTGGTTTTGGATTTGTGCGAATTGTGTGACAAAGGAACTGAGTTGAAGCCGAAAAACATTTTTTATGACAAAGATCCAAAGAATGGAGGGTTCACAATCATTGATTTGTTGGGTCGCAATGGTACAGAAGAGCCTTTTGATAACTCTCTAAAAGCGGTTTTGTGGGTTAACAGGTTGTCGCATAGCGTGTTTTATTCTACACAAATTTATTCTGGAATAGAAGAGCAACAAAAGGTTTCAGCGGATTTGTTGAAAGCGCTGAAATTGAAATTGTTTTTAAGTTTTGAGAGAATGATTCCAGACTTTGAAAAACATCGCAGATGGGTTTTAAGAACTTTTAGTGAGGATGAATTAAAATATTTCTCAGAAAATGGCGTTGATGTAGGCGATCTTACTCTAAATGATGCAGAGATTGCAGAATTTGACAGAATGGTTAACATGGTCGCTGAGCAATCTATTGAGAAAATAAAAAATGGCACACATCTATATTGGCAGATACAGATGAATGAGATTAGAAATGATTTGGCGGCTTGGGGGTTAGGTTGTGCTTGGGCTTATCATCCTGATAACAAAATTAATCGCAAGGATTATGAGTCTTCTTGGGAATTTGAAAATGCGTGCAGTAATGAGTTAGAACAAAAGATTATGGAAAGATTTAACCAAAGACTTGAAGAACTTGCAAAAGAAGAGGCAGAAAATAATCCCAATGTCGCAAAAGCGTATCAAGATTATAAAAAGAGAACGAACTCTCGTACATTATGATTTTTAATAAACATCTTGACAATTAATGGAGAACATTGTATACTTATTGCAACATAAAAAGGAAGGATGGGTTTATGAAAAAGAAAATTTTTGGCTGCTTATCAGTAATTTTTGCATGCTTAAGCGTATTAGTTTTGGCTGTAGGATGTGGGGTAAAAGAACAGACATTCTCATCAGATGCAGGAGTTAGCGTTACTTTGACAAACGAATTTGAAGAAACTCCAATGACTGGAGTAACTTATTGTGTTTCAAGCAAAAATATTGTTTTTATGGCACAAAAAGAGAGTTTTGAACTTGTTGAAGAATATGGCTATGACATTAATATGTCTTTGTCAGAATATGCACAAATTTGTATAGACAACAATTCTCTTAATTCAATTGTAAATGAAAATATTGATAAAAATTTGACATATTTTGTTTACACAGCCAAATCAAGCGGAATTGAGTTTTCTTATTATGCTTTCGTAAAGAAAGGAACTGATGCATTCTGGCTTTGTCAGATTGCTTGCTATTCTGTTAGCGAGGACAATTTGAAAGACCAAATTTTTGACTGGGCATCAACAATTGTTGTTGTATAATTCGAGGTAAAAGATGAAAAAAGAATTATATGAACAAATTAAACAAGAAATTATTGCAAAAGGGCTTGCTGATAATGGTTGCGTTGCGGTAGGATATGTCTACAACATTGGCTGGTACACATTCTTAGGTGCACTTGGAGGATTGATTGTTACAGAACGCAGTAACTGTAAATATATTTTTTCAAAAAGAAATGATGAAATCGTAATTATTCCTTATGCACAAAAGACTATTATTTACAATCAAGGGATTGTGATAAAGAAAGATAAAATCACAAAAACAAAAAGATTTGGCTCAAGAGTTACTTTCAAGTTGTCTGACAAAAAGAAGAAAGCGTATGTGATTGAGAAAGGTTTGGATGACATCAAACAGATTCTTGTTGATTTGGGACTTGTGGAAGAAAAGGCTTCTAAATAGCAATTAGATTTAAGATAAGATTACATAAAAAGCATAACAGTTGTTATGTTTTTTTATTTTAGAAAAAAAATTTTTAAATTTTTTTGAAATGCAATTATATTATATATAATATAATTGAAAAATTTTGCTGAAAATAATTGAAAATTTTTTTGAAAAAAGTGTTGACAAAATTTTTATGCTTTGCTATATTAAAAGCGTCGAATGGAAGTTTGGCTTGGACAAAATGATTAAATTTAAAATAAAAATATAAATTTAGTTGTTTATGACAGCCTTGATTGTGACTTCTAAAAATAAAATTTAACAAAAGGAGAGCCATTTGGAAATGGAAAAAGTAACAATCGTTTTTGAACAATTTAATAAAATCACGAATGGCTTTAGCCTTAGAATGAATTAGTGATATTTGCTTTAATATTTAATGACCATTAAAAATATTGAGGTGAAATATGTTTCGTGTCAAGTAAGCCTTCGTGAAAAACAACAAAATTTTACGGAGGTTTTTTTATGAAAAATAAAGAGAAAAAATTAAATATTGGACATTACTTAAAAAAGTATAAATGGGGAATTTTCTTCTATATCCTCACCGTTCTTATCGGTGGTGTTTGCGGAATTTTCTACACGATTTTGCTTGCAAACTCAATTGAATTAATCACTCTTGGCGAGTTCATGAAGGCGGTTTACACATTACTGGGTGTGATTGGAATTGTTGTGGTGCAAAGGGTGAGTTATTACATCTGCAATCAAATCTATTATTCCTATTCAAACAAGATAATGGCTGATCTGAATTATGATTTGGCAAGGCAAGCGTTTAAACTTAATTCAAAGACTTATAATGACCATGATACGGGAACATTTGTTCAAAGAATTGTATCTGACCCAGAAAGAATTGTGGACAACATGGCTGGCGTAATTGACATGTTTACCGACATTGTGGTGTCATTTGTAATGGTTATTTACATCATGACTTTAAACATTTGGACAGCGTTGATTTTGCTTTCGACAGTTATTATTGGATTTGCAATTGAATTTAATCGTGTCAAAGTTAGAAGAAAAAATCGTTCGATTTTGCGTAAGAAAAATGACCAAATCAATTCGCTTACAACTGAAATTGTCCGCAGTGAAAAAGATATAAAATCACTCGGACTTGAAGAAAGGTTGAGTGAAGTTTCAAATTCAAACTATCAAGACTATCGTAAAACTCGTCAAAAATCTGATAGAGTGGATTACGATTTCTGGTGTGCGAGAACAGTAATCATTGAAATCGTTGCCATTGGCGTTTTGATTTTTGGAATTTGGCTTATGGATCTGGGACTTTTGACATTGGCATCATTCATGATAATTTATTCAAACAACAAACTTTACACTTTGGTATGGGGAATTGGCAGTGTTGCAAACAGCATAATTGACATTAAGGTTGCGCACAACAGAATGTTCTCGCTTTTTGATGAAGATGAATTTGTGACCGAAAGATTTGGAACAAAGGCTTTGGAAGATGTAAGGGGTGAAATTGAATTTAAGGATGTTTCATACACTTTCAAAGAGTTTGAATTTAAAGAACAATCTGCGGAAGAAGCGAAAAAGAAAAAGCACAAAAAGAAAGCCAAGAAAGAAAGAGTGTTGGTTTCAGAAAATAAAATTTTCAACAATTTGTCATTTAAAATTCAACCAAACACGACAGTTGCGTTTGTAGGAAAGTCAGGAAGTGGAAAGTCAACCATTTTAAACCTTATGTCGAAGATGTATGAGGCAGATGAAGGCGAGGTTTTGATTGATGGTGTAAACATTAATGACCTTAATAAAGAAACATTAAGAAAAACGATTTCACTTGTAAATCAATTCCCTTACATATTTGACATGACAATAAAGGAAAACTTACTTTTGGCAAAAGGTGATGCGACAGATGAAGAGATTAAGGATGCCATTAAAAAAGCATCTCTTGATGAGTTTGTAGATTCCCTTCCAAAGAATATTGATACAAAAGTTGGGGAGAGCGGAATTAAACTTTCTGGAGGACAAAAACAGAGGCTTGCGATTGCAAGAGCGTTGCTCAGAAAATCAAATATCATCATTTTCGATGAATCAACCAGTTCGCTTGACAACTTTGCACAAGAGGAAGTTAAAAAGAGCATAGATGGCTTGAAAGGAAAGAGCACAATTGTCATTGTTGCACACAGACTTTCAACCATTAAGAATGTTGACAAAATTTTCTTCTTAGACAGTGGAGATATTGTTGATGAAGGAACTTTTGATGAACTTTACGAGAAAAATGATAAATTTAAGGCGATGTTTTTGGCAGAAAACATTTAATCAAAAAGAAAAATTTGGACATATAATTTAATTGTCCGATTTAAATTGGCGGTTACTAAAATATTTTTAAAAAATTTAAAAATTTTTGCAAATTTTATTGAC
>CAZQFT010000045.1:0-7312 GCA_964592565.1 uncultured Lachnospiraceae bacterium | reverse complement strand
CAAACAGAAGCAGTTATCAAGGCTGCAATGGAAGTTAAGAAGGAAGACAAACTTGATGTTATTCCTGAAATCATGATTCCACTTACATGCGACAGCGTAGAATATAAATATGTTAAAGATGTTGTTACTGCAACAGCAGACAGGGTTCTTGCTGAAAACAAAGTTGAAATGCAATATAAAGTTGGAACAATGATTGAAATTCCTCGTGCTGCAATCACTGCTGACCAAATTGCAAAATATGCAGAATTCTTCTCATTCGGAACAAACGACTTAACACAAATGACATATGGATTCTCTCGTGACGATGCTGGAAAATTCTTGGATGTTTACTATCAAAAGAAATTGTTTGAAAACGACCCATTTGCTCGTCTTGACCAAAACGGCGTAGGCAAACTTGTTCGCATTGCTGCAGAACTTGGACGCTCAACTCGTCCAGACATCAAACTTGGAATCTGCGGTGAACACGGTGGTGATCCATCATCTGTTGAATTCTGCCACAAAGTAGGCCTCAACTATGTATCTTGCTCTCCATTCAGAGTGCCAATCGCAAGACTTGCTGCTGCACAAGCCGCAATCAAATATCCAAGAAAGGGATGCAAAAAATCTAAATAATTTTTCTAGATTTTGTGTTTGACACGAATATTTATTAAAAACAATCTTGTTAAGCATATGATAAAAAACTCAAAAAATAAAAGTTGTCTAAAGGCAACTTTTATTTTTTTACTATTGACGGGATGTTGACATTAAGCAAGAGCGAATGTTTTCTTTAGGCATGATGTCACAAGGGGAAAGAAGGTTGAAATTGATTTTGGAAAACAATTTTAATGATATGAAAAAAAGAGCCGAAAGGTCTAGGCAAATTGAAACTAGCGAAAACACTTTATCAAAATATGATAGAGTGTTTTTATTTTTAGTTAATGATTTTCAATTATATCAAGTAATTCTTTTTCTATATTGAAATATTAACTTTAATATGTTATAATACTTGTGGAGAAAGTTATGAAAATAAAAGACCTTTGTTTCGAAATAATACAAAAATGTCCCAATAATTGTTTGTTTTGTTCTTCCGAAAGCAATTTTGATAAATGTAATATTGTTGACTTTGAAACCTTTAAAAAGACTATAAATCATTTCATATCTCTCGGTGGAATTGAAGAAATATCTTTTAGTGGTGGTGAGCCAATGCTACACCCCAACATTTATGATATGATTGAGTTTTGTAGTAATTTGGGAATAATAACAACTCTCTACACAAGCGGAATTGTGCCTCGCACAGAACAATCACAAAGTGATAACCAATATATACAAAGAATATTAAGCCAGCTTGGAATTTTTAGGGATATATCTTTTGATGAATTTAAAAGATTGGAAAGTTGCGGTTTATCAAAGGTTGTATTCGATTTACAAGCAAGTGAAGTTGATGAATATAATAAGCTAATGGGAACAAAAAATAATATGTCATTACTTTTAAAAACTATTTTACACGCTTCCTATTGTTCTTTTGATAAATCTATCCATTTTATACCAAACAAAATAAATGTAAATCAAATAAAAGATGTTTTAGAATTGACAGAACTTGCAGGGATAAATGAATTAAGAGTTTTAAAATTCGTGCCACAAGGTCGTGGAAAGCAAAATAGAAAAGAATTACAATTAAGTAATGATGAGTTGATTGCCTTTATAAAGTCTGCCGCACAATTAACAAGCGATACCACAAAAATAAAGATTGGGATTCCTTTAATGAGTGAAAATCAACATATATGCACAGCTGGTTATGATAAAGTTGTCATAAGATATGATGGACAAATGTTGCCTTGTCCTGCATTTAAAGATATTGATTTAAAAGCATTAGAACAAAAAGGATTTAAATCAGTAAATATATTTGATAATCTAGAAGATTACACTATAACTGAAAATTCACACAAAACTCCTTTATGTGAACAGTTAGACAGGCACGAAGAAAAACAGTTATAGCAAAATTGTAAAATTTCATGTTTTAAAATGGCACTTAGGCGTGTGCTTGTCTTGATACAAGTGTTCTCGCTTCGCTCGAACAGACAAGCACGCGCCATTGTGTTTTCATTTCTTCTCTTGCCAAGTATCTTTCACGGCATAAAGTAGCCTTAAAAAAAGTTAAGATTTTGTTATCCTAACTCTTAATTATTACAGTAGTTTCAAAAGTGCTAGACTAAGTCAACTCTTTTTTAATTTTTGAAGATATCCCTCATTTTCGCTTCTTGTGTTTTTGTCAAATAGTCTTGGATATTTTCAACGCGAGGAGCAAGTTCGATTACGCGTTTGGAAAGTTCCTCTCTGTTTTGTGCCCCATAAAGTCCATCTGCTTCAAACTTTGCGATATCAAAGTTTAAGTAAAGTCCGCAACGCTCACTGAAACTTTTTGTTGCTTCGCAACTTGCATCAAGAAAATATGCTTCATATTTGTATGTTCTGTTTGTGTCCTTGTCGAAATAAACGACCGGCTGAATAACAATAAGACGGCTCCCTTGTCCATCAAAGTCTTTGTGAACAAGTGAAACAAAAATTTCCCCTTCTTTTTTTCTTGCTTTTTCTTCAGCACTCAACAGCAGTTCAAGTTGACTGCTTGTTATACAAGACTTTTCGCTTTGTTCTTTAAAGTTTAAAAATTTCATATAAAACTCTCCATTGCGTTGTTATAAATTCATTATATCATAGATTATTGCAATGGTCAAGAGATTTATAGAAGTCGATTTTCAACTTGCTGATGATTATGCTTGATTTTGGATGTCATCGACTACTACATTTCCGCACATTACATCAAAATAAGAAAACGTTTGGAGTTTCTCGTTTGTGGTTTTGATTGTAAATACGCTTGGGTAAACATCTTTGATTGTTGCAGAAAGGTTTTCAATTTTCTTTCTGCCATGGTTTATGCTCATTTGAACAGTTTGTCCTTTCAAGTTTGATATTTTAAGTTTAATTTCTTCCAATCCATAGATTATTTTTCTCATAAAAACTCCTTTTTGGCATTAGATTGCTCATTGAAGATTTTTGTCAAAAATTTTTAATTTTATTCAAAAGATTGTTCTAAAAACTTGAATCGAAAAATAGAATAGGATGTGAAGAAAATTTGGAGGGGTTATGGCGATTGAGGTAAACAAATTTAGTGTGGTAAAGAAGAAACGACTTGAAAAGTCGCAATTTGATGTTGAGTGTAATGTTGCGACGGAGGTTGAAATTGATAAAATCTTGTCGATTTGCCATACTGCACAATCGGAAAATGCAGAAATTTTGAATGGTGTGGTAAATTATAGCGGAACGCTTGATGTCTGCATTTTATATTGCACAGTTGATGGGGAAATTGGGACGATCAATTCAAGTTGTCCGTTCAGTTCAAAGTTTGAAGATGAAATGATTAAGGTTGGTGACAAAATCAAGATTGATATTACGGTTGAAGATTGTCAAATTGAAAATGTTTCAAATTCAAACATCAAACTCAGTTGTTCATGTGTTCAATCTGGCATATTGATTATGTGTCATGAAGTTGACTATGTTTCATCGGGCGACGAGAATATGTGTATTAAAGATGATGAAATGATAGTTAATGTTTTTGTTGGAGAGGCGAAAGAAATCTTTACTGTTGAAAGTGAGTGTGTAATCAAAGAACCAGTCAAGAAATTGTTGCTCTCAGACAGTCAGGCTTTGGTCAAGTCAGTTGAAAGTGGAGTTAATTTTGTTTCAGTTGCAGGGGAAGTTGTTACAAGACTTTTGTATCTTACAGAAAAAGATCGTTTTGAATCATGTTACTTGACAGAAAACTACAAAGAAGAAATTGAACTTGAAGGTTCAACGCGGGAAAGTATAAGCGAAGCGGTTGCGATGATTAAACGAAATTCTGTTAAGTGCGAAGTTGATAATGACGATAAAGGCGTAAATGTTAAACTTACTATTCCTGTCGAAATCAAAGTGACATCATATCAAGAAAAGACAGAACAAATTGTGAAAGATATTTACAGCACGGCGTGCGAACTTGAAGTTTCTACAGAGTCGTTTGAAATGACAAGACAATTTGTAAGTGAAAGTTTTGAAACAAAAATTGATGGAACTCTTACTCTTGACGATAACCAGCCCCGTGTTGACAAGATTATGTTTGTCGGCGGTTCAAACTTGGCGATTACAAATGAATACTTGAAGGATGGAGAGGTTTTTGTAGAAGGCGTCGCAAAAACAAATGTTGTTTATTTGAATGATGAAACAAATACGCTTCGAGGCGTGACAATAGAAGTGCCTTTTGTTGCTTCTGATAAGTCGAGCATAGAAAATGGCGAAGTTTGTGCGAATGCAATTATTTATGATGTTGATGTGGTTGTTAAGAAAGGCAGGGAATTTTACTTTGATGCAAAACTTAAAGTAAATTTGTCTTATGACTGTGACGAAATTGGAGCAGTGATTTCAAATGTAAAACTTGCAAGTGAATATGCAGAGCGTGATTGTGCAATTGAACTTGTTTTTGCATCTAGTGGGCAAACTGCGTGGGATTTGGGCAAGGCTGTAAGGGTGAGTGAACAAACTATTATGCTCAATAATCCAGATGTCACATTCCCTCTTGAGCATGACGAGAACATTATTGTCTATTATCAAAAAAGAAATTAACCTTTCCTAAATTTGCAAATTGTTTTTGATTTAGAAAAAACAAAAAAAGGATAATAAAATTGAGCGAAACAAAAAAAGAATTAAAATATTAGAAAAATCGCAAAATTTTGCGGTTTTTTTATTATTTTTCTGTAAAAAATCTTTTTCGGAGGCGTTATGAAATATATTTTGTCATTTTGTGGGGTCGCAATAATTGCGGTTGCATTAATATTCTGTGGGCAGGAAAAAGAAACTGTGAATGATGATTATATGAGAATTCACATCGTTGCAAACTCAAATTCAACAGAAGACCAAAACTTAAAATATATGGTTAAGGATGCTGTTGTTGATTTTTTAATTCCTTTACTTGCAACTGCAGAGTGTAAAGACGAGGCTGTAGAAATAGTTGCTCAAAACTTAAGCAAAATTGAAGAGGTTGCAAATTCCGTTCTGAAAACACAAAGTGTAAATTATTTTGCAATTGCCTCCGTGGCGCAAGAAAAGATGCCCGCAAGAGCATATGATGATTTGATTTTAGAAGAAGGTGTTTATGAAAGCTTAAATATAAAACTTGGACAGGCGAAAGGAGACAATTGGTGGTGCGTTGTTTTTCCTGCGGTGTGTTTTCTTGATACAAAAAATTTTCAGAATTTAGAGTATATTTCAAAAATTTGGGACATTATAAATGGTGTAACAAACTAAAAACGAAAGGAGAAAATTATGAAAAAAAGATTTTTGGCAATGACATTTGCAATGGTGTTTGCGATATTGTCAATTGGCACAATTTCAATAGTTATGACAAACCACATATCGTCTGGAGTTGAATATGTACAAGCAGCCCTGACAACCTCGCAGACAAGAACTGTGCAGACAAAACTTAAACGTTGGGGATACTATACTGGTACAATTGACGGAATTTATGGAAATTTAACAAGAAAGGCTGTGAGATATTTCCAAAGCAAAAATGGACTTGTTGTTGATGGAATTGTTGGAAAGAATACTGCTGCTGCGCTTGGAATGACACTTGGTTCAGACGACAGCTCGGTTTCTAATAATGATCTTTATTTGCTTGCAAAATGTGTTTACGCAGAGGCACGAGGAGAAAGTTATACTGGACAAGTTGCGGTCGCGGCGGTGATTTTAAACAGAGTTAAGAGTGCGGATTTCCCAAACACTATTGCAGGCGTAATTTATCAGCCATGGGCGTTTACTGCGGTTAATGACGGACAAATTAATCTTGAACCAAACCAAACAGCCTATAACGCTGCTCGCGATGCACTTAATGGTTGGGATCCTACATATGGGGCACTTTATTATTACAATCCAAGTACTGCAACAAACAAGTGGATTTACAGCAAGAAAACAACGGTAACAATTGGCAGTCATGTGTTTGCTGTGTAAGGAGGGTAAAATATGAAAAAAGAAGAAAAAATATCGCAAAATAAGCAAAAAAATCAAGAAAAAAACGAAAATAAAAGAAAAAGCGGTGTTATTATTGGGTTATCAATTGCAACTGGGGTGTTGGCGTTGTCGACATTGGGATTTGGAATTGGATATGGGGTTGTTCAATCGCAAGCAAACCATTATTCAATTCAACTTGAAAATGTTTATAGAAGAAATTATTATGAACTTGTTGAAAGTGTTAATAGTACAGATATGAAAATAAGCAAGTTGCTTGCCTCAAGCAGTGAAGATTATCAAGCAAAAATGCTTACAGAAATCTCTCAAAGTGCAAAGGAAATGCAATCAAATATAGCAAGTTTGCCTTTATCAAGCGATGCAATTACGACAAGTGTTAGATTTATCAATCAAATGTCAGGTTATACTCAAATTTTGGAAGAAAAACTTGCTCAAGGCGGAACTTTAAGCGAAACTGATTTGCAAACATTAAATGAAATGCATGATGTTTTGACAGAGATGAAAAGATATCTCAATCGCATGAGTCAAGATATGGCTGAAGGATACAGTATTATTGACGCAAGTTCACGCACAATTGGCGAGTTCGATGAATTTACAAGTGAGTTTGCCCAAATGAAAAGCAGCAACACGGATTATCCAACGATGATTTATGACGGACCATTTTCTGATTCGGTTGTAAATCAAAAAATTGTTGGACTGAAAGGAAGTGAAATTTCAAAAGAAGAGGCTTATCAAAAAGTTGATTCGCTCTTTAAGAATATTGTAAATTTACAATATCAAGGAGAGTCGGAAGGAAGTTTTTCGACATACAACTTTACACTTTTAAATTCTGACAATTCAAAACTTTATGTTCAAGTGACAAAAATTGGTGGACATATTTTGACAGTAAGTGGTAATGCAGAAGCCTATGCCGCAAAAATCGATATTGAGCAGGCAGAAAAAATTGCATTAGATTTCGCAAAAGAAAACGGGGTTGAGAATGCGGAAATTGTGTGGAGTGAAGTCTTGAATGCACAGGCATATTTTAATATCGCACCAAAACAAGATGGAATAATTTTATATCCGGACCTTGTAAAAGTTAAGGTTGATTTAGAGTTTGGCGATGTGATAGGTTATGATGCTGTGACATATTTTACAAATCATACAAATCGAACACTTACAAAAGCAGTAGTTTCAAAAAGTGAGGCAAACAAAATGATTGCTGATACCTTTGAAATAAAAAGAGAAAGGCTTGTACTTGCGCCTCTTGATTACAACCGAGAAGTTTTATGTTATGAATTTG
>CAZQFT010000044.1:5619-7516 GCA_964592565.1 uncultured Lachnospiraceae bacterium | reverse complement strand
TGCCGGAACATTAGTTCTGCTTATCACAAACCCTTCCGCTGTATTATCAGAAATGTTGGGAGCGTCAGCCTCAGCATTTGAATTATGCATAGAGTTGTGTGCAGTTTATGCAGTTTGGCTTGGAATCTTAGAACTTGTGGATGCAAGCGGATTAAGCAACAAACTCGCAAAACTGTTACGCCCCCTCATTAAAAAAATTTTTAAAGTTGACAATGAGGAAACCCAAAAAATAATTGCTTTAAACATATCTGCAAACATGCTTGGACTTGGAAATGCAGCAACCCCGATGGGTATTAAAGCAATGCAATCGCTCGATGACAAAAGTGGAAAAGCAAATTTTGCAATGATTATGCTGGTTGTTTTAAACGCAACTTCAATTCAACTGCTCCCCACAACTGTAATTGGACTGCGTGAGCGCGCCGGCTCAGCAAATGCCGCTGATATAATTCTTCCAACACTAATCACAACTTTCGTCACAACATTACTTGGAATTTTACTGGTTCATGCTGTTGACAAACTTAAAACAAAATTTTCTCGCAGGAGAAAAACATGAGCGTTTATATCTTGCCCATTTTATTTCTGCTGATTTTTATCTATTGCATATATAAAAGAATCAACACATACGACCATTTCGTAAAAGGTGCAAAAGGTGCAATCAAACTTGTTGTCGACATTTTCCCTTTTATCGCAGCAATCTTGATTGCCGTAGCACTTCTCCGTGCAAGCGGAATTACAGACTTTCTCGCACAAATTCTTTCGCCAATTTTTAACACATTAGGCATCCCAACCGAACTTTGCGAACTGGTTCTTCTCCGCCCATTTACTGGCAGTGGAAGTTTTGGCATTTTGGAAAATATATTTACAACCTATGGTGCAGACAGTTATATATCAAGATGTGCTTGTGTCATTATGGGCTGCAGTGAAACAATTTTTTATGTCGCAACGGTTTACATTTCACAAACAAAAGTAAAAAAATTGCTTTATGCCATTCCGATTGCTTTAATCTGTTCACTTGTGGGCACAATTTTAGGTTGTTTACTATGCAGAATTATGTAACACCTTGTTATATGCCTGTCGTATAAATTTAGTTAAAAAATCAAGCTTAGACACTACAATGCATTTGACACAACAAAAAACACCAAATATTTGGCGTTTTTCTCTTCTTAAAATTCTGCGTTTTAATAACATGTTTTGTTGCTGTTGTCAATGTCATTTAAAATTTTTTGTATGTAATTTTTCTAAATAATCGCCATTTTCGTCGTTTGTAATAAGATTTGGATAGACCTTTACGCCACTCTTCCCACCTTTGACCGCTTTGAGAACAACCAATTTAACTTCGCCCTTGGCATTTTCAGTAAAAAACATTTCTTTGACAGACAAACCGTTGATTTGACAATTTTCAATCAACTCACAAGCCCTTTCTGCGCTGTAACAACAATAAAACTCACCTTTAAACTTCAACATTTTTGCTGCAGTTTGAACAAGTTGAGAACAACTTAAGCAGACCTCTTCTTTTGCAATTTTCTTTACATCGTTTTGTGCAAAATTTGTAAGTTTAAAATATGGTGGATTTGAAAAAACAACATCAACAGGACTGTTTAAATATTTTGAATAATTCTTAATATCATCACAAATAAGTTCAATTTTTTCGTCTAAATTGTTTAAATTTATGTTTTTTTTGCAAATTTTTTGCATTTTTTCTTGAATTTCAAATGCATAAATTTTTTTTACTTTATTTTTTGCTTGAACAAGAATTGAAATAACTCCACTGCCAGCCCCAATTTCAACCGCAACATCATTTTGTTTAAGTTTAATGAAATTAGCCAAAATTACACTGTCTGAGGTGAAGCAATAAAGTTGATCATCTTGAATTATTTTAAGCCCCTCACATTGCAAA
>CAZQFT010000044.1:0-5609 GCA_964592565.1 uncultured Lachnospiraceae bacterium | reverse complement strand
CTTTCTTGCCTTTTAATTTGATCAAGAGGATAAGTTTTGATTTCTGTTTCATCGGCACGCACAAACTTAACATCCACTTCACGCTTCAATAAATTGTTGTAAACAACGACGCCATTTCCATCTTTTGTTGAAACATTACTGCCAACTTTAGGCATAACCTTTATTGCTTCTTGATAAGTCGGATTTTCATATGCTATACAACACATAAGTTTTCCACAAAGACCACTTATGCTGTTTGGATTTAGGGAAAGATTTTGATTTTTCGCCATTTTCATAGATACATGGTCAAACTCTCCCATGTTTTGTACGCAGCAACAAATTTTTCCACATGGACCAAAGCCACCCAACATTCTTACTTCATCACGACTGCCAATTTGACGCAATTCAACTCTCTTTTTAAGAACTTCTGCCAATTTCTTTACAAGTTCACGAAAATCTACACGATTTTCTGCTGTAAAGTTTACAATATAACGACTGTTGTCAAAACTTGCCTCAATTTTTATAATCTTCATCTCAAGACCAAAGTCTTTTACAATTTTTTTTACACTTGGATAAAGTTTTTCTGCTTCTTTATCATAAATTTCCGCTTTCTCAACAATCTCTTTGCTTGCAATCTTCAAAACCTTTTTAAGTGGAGCAAGAAGAGTGCTTGCGTCAATTTCTTCGCACTCTTTAATGATTACGCCTAAATCCATACCTTTTTCTGTGTCAACGATGACATAGTCCCCTTGTTTCAACTCAATTCCGTTTGGGTCAAAAGAGTAAATATGGTTCCCGTTTTTAAATTTTACGCCAACAACTTCTACTTGCATAAAAATTTTACCTCCAACATTTTAAGCAAAAAATTGTCAATTGCAACCGTTAGGTTTGCATTAAATTCAATTTTTTCTAATAAATTTGTAATTAGTTTTGAAATTTCACAAAGTGATTCGACAGAAAATTCAGGTTCAATATCTTTAAGTTCATCCGAATAAGTTTTAAGTTTACATAAATTTTCACTTTCGCATTTAAACTTTATGATATCTTCAATACACAGTGACATAACCTGCAAAATCAATTTTAAGTCAGATTTAAAATCCAAAAACTGTTTTGAATATTTTATCACTTGCTTACTGCTTTTCAATTGCGTAAAAAGCGAAACCCCAAAATCTGCAACAGCCCTCAAATTCTCATTCTTTTCAAGGATTAAAGTCTTTCCAATAAACCCACCTCCCAAAGCGATTGCAAGAGGATTTGTCGAAATCGTTTTTAATTCATCTTCACAGAGAGGATTTATTTTAATTTTATCACAACGACTTTTAATTGTTGACAAAACTTTTTCTTCGTTTTTTGCACTTATAAGAAAATAAACATTTTTTGGCGGTTCTTCCAAAACTTTTAAAAGTTTGTTTTGTGCCTCATCAGTCGAAATATCAATGTTGTTTATAATAAAAATTTTATAAGGCAAATTGACAGGTTTCACATACGCCTCAGAAACAATCTCGTTCGAGTCTGCAACCAAAAGTTTTTCTTTGTTTTTTGGATAGATTTTAACATCCAAATCAATTCCACTTAAAACGCGTTGAAATTCCGTGCTTTTCTCATTAAACAAATCAAAGATTTTATATTCAAGCAAAAGAGATGTCAAAATCAATACAGTTTGACTTGTTTGCTCATCCTCACAGAAAAACAATAATGCATTGGCAAGCAATCCATTTTCTTTCTTTTCAATTATATTTTTAAAAAATTCTTGGTTTTTTATTATTTCTGTGATGTTCATGTCATGATTTTATCACATATCAAACAAAATTGCAAATTAGGAATGAAAATTTTGCAGATAAAAAGAAAAAACGCTTTTATATTTGCGTTTCTTCTTGAATATTACTTTTTTGATACAACTTTTTTCTCTTAAAAATTCTTTCAATCCACTTATAAAGTTCTCCAATTAGGATAATAGAAATTGAGCACACAAAAACAATGACCCAACACGAAAAATTAAGTTTTTCAAGTTTTAAAAGATTTCCAAGCCCTGTTGTCGCCATAAGCAACAACATGCCAAATCCTACGATTAATGACAAGGTAAAAAATTTGTTTTTAAATGGGTTTGTCTTGAAGCAAAAATCCTTCGTTCTCGCAGTAAACATATAGAACAGTTGAATAAGATTAAGCGTATAAAACGCCATCGTAATTGCAATTGCTTCGTTGTGCATGAAAAGTCCAAAAAGATATGCTCCCATTGTCAAAACTGTTTGAACAGCCCCTAGAACAATCAATGAAATTCCCATTCCACCACCAAAAAGGGTTTCATTTTTCTTTCTCGGCTTTTCCAACATAATTTCTTTTTCAACCGGTTCTGTGCCAAGAGCAATCGCTGGCAAACTGTCTGTAATCAAATTTACAAACAAAATCTGCACAGGCAACATAAAAGTCAACCCCGGAAATATTATCGTCAAGAAAAACAGTGATAAGATTTCTGCCATGTTTGCAGAAAAAAGATATTTAATTGTCTTCTGGATGTTGCTGTAAATCTTTCTACCCTCTTCAACGGCAACAATAATCGTAGCAAAGTTGTCGTCCGTAATAAGAACATCTGCAACATCCTTTGTTACATCTGTGCCAGTTTTGCCCATACCAATTCCAATGTCGGCCTTTTTCAAACTTGGAGCATCATTCACTCCGTCACCTGTCATAGCAGTAATATGACCATTTCGCTTGAGTGCATCTACAATTTTCACTTTGTGGGCAGGGCTAACCCTTGCAAAAACATTCTTTTTTTCAACTATCTTCAAGAACTCTTCGTCGCTCAGTTTATCAATCTCTTCTCCTGACAAAACCTCTTTTATACTTTTTGCAATTCCAACCTTCTTCGCAATCGCAAAAGCCGTATCGCGATAATCTCCAGTAATCATAATTGGTCTCATTCCCGCCGATTTGCATTTTTTTACAGCCTCTTCAATTTCTGGACGAGGAGGGTCTTGAATTCCACACAACCCAAGAAAAACAAAATCATTTTCTTCAATCTCATTTGTTTCATTCAATTTGAAGGCGAAACTTATTACACGCAGTGCGTCTTCACACATTTCTTTGTTGTGTTTCATAATAGTCTTTTTAGTATTTTCGTCAAGTGGCAAAACTTTACCCTCGGAAAGATAGAAACTACATCTTGCCAAAACTCTGTCGAGTGCACCTTTCATAAAACAAACGCGTTGGTTATCAACAAGATTTAAAGTCGTCATAAGCTTTCTCTGCGAATTGAAAGAAATCTCTGCCAACCTTGGACAATTTTCTCGACTAACTCGATTATGTGCGTAATTCATCAACGCCACTTCTGTTGACGCCCCAATATAACCTTGTTTTCCGATTTGAGCATCATTACATAGTGTCATGCATTTCAAAAAAATATCAAAAGCTTTTTCATCCTTTTCGAAAAAAGTAAAAACCTTTTCGACCTTCATCTTGTTTTGTGTGATTGTCCCAGTTTTGTCAGAACAGATCACATCACACGCACCCAAAGTTTCAACAGCATGCATTCGCTTTATAATTGCTTTTTGCTTGGAAAGTTTTGCAATTCCCAAACTCATAATGATTGTAATTACAGCAGGCATGCTTTCAGGAATTGCCGCCACAGAAATCGCAACTGCAGTTAGGAACGCTTGTAAAATTTGGTCTGGTTTTGAAATCGCTTCCAGTACAAAGGTTACGCTTGCAATAAGCAAAATCAAGTAAGTCAAAACCTTGCCAACGCCTTGAATGTTTTTCTGAAGCGGTGTAAGTTCTTTTTTTGTTTCTTTCAAACTCTCAGCAATCTTACCAATTTCAGTTTGCTCCCCAATGGCAACAACTACACCCTTGGCATGCCCATTTTCAACAACACTTGAAGCATAAGCCATGTTCTTGCGGTCACCAAGAGGAAGTTCTCTGTCATAAACAATTTCTGCAAACTTTTCGATAGGCTCACTTTCACCAGTTAGCGACGCCTCATTGATTTTTATATTTGATGTTTGAATAAGACGCAAATCGGCTGGCACAATGCTTCCCGCCTCAAGCGAAACAACATCGCCAAACACAAGGTCATTTGTTTTAATTTTTAAAACCTTGCCACCACGCAAAACATAAGTTTCTGGTTGAGTTAGATTTTTTAAACTTTCAATCGCCTTTTCACTTTTACGCTCTTGATAAACCCCAAAAAGTGCATTCATGACAACAATGCCCAAAATTATTGAACCGTCAACAATTTCACTGCTTGTACCCTCGACTATGCCAATAGTAATCGAAATTATGCCAGCAAAAAGCAACACAAGGACCATGAGTTCTTTAATTTGTGCAAAAAACCTTGCAAAAAAAGATTGCTTTTTTCTTGCCTTGATTAAAAATTTTTGACTTTCTCCTAATCTATTGTTTGCCTCTTGCTCAGACAATCCATCTTTCTCACTCTGCAAATTTTCTAAAGTTTCTTTAATTGACTTGCGATAAAATTCCATATCTATTGATACGATTTTGTGCTTGCAAATTATGCTTAAATGCAAAATTTTTTAAATGAAAAATGAAACAATAGCAATAACGATAAGATAAAGAGAAAACCATTTAAGGTTTGAGTTTGCCGTAATTTTCATCATAATCTTTATTGCAAAAACGCCAATTAGAAAGGCGGCGATAAAAGACAAAATCGTTGGGAGCACTTCAAGTGAAATTGAAACACCTCCTACAAACACCTCATACAACTCCATGAGTAATGAAAGGAGAATTATTGGAATGCTCATCAAAAAAGAAAACTTTGAAACCTCTTGTTTCTCACTTCCAGCCAAAAGTCCAGCACTGATTGTTGTCCCAGAACGAGATATGCCCGGAAAGACTGCAAAACCCTGGGCAACCCCCATAATGAAAGCAATCTTAAAATCCAACCGTTTGACACTTCTCTTTTTTGACAATATTTCTGCAACAAAAAGCAAAATTGCGGAAACAAGAAAACATATTGGCAAAAGTCCTCCTGCAAACGATTGTTTTATGATTGGCATCAAAATCAAGACAATGACACAGGTAGGTACTGTGGCAACTGCTATTTGCATCGTTTGTTTTGAAAGTGGATGTCTTATCATATTCCACACATCTTTATAAAACACAACAACAATAGAAAGCAGAGTCGCACAGTGCAACAAAATACTTAAAAATAAACTTTCTTCAATTCCAAAAAGTTTAGAAAAAAGCACCAAATGTCCTGAAGACGAAACCGGCAAAAATTCGGTTAACCCTTGAATAAGTCCCAATAAAAATAAAGCAAGGAAAGTTTGCATAATGCCTCCTTGCTTTATTATATTGATTATTTGCTGAAATTATTTGTGTGCAAGTTCTTGACGGCGTTTTTTCTTACGCTTGTTTCTCACAATCAAAATAATGAGAAGAACAAGAACAATTACAAAAATTCCAACTGTTAAAAGAATGTACCACAAATCATTGTTTGTTTCATGTATGTTTGCATCTGGGCCTAAATTTCCAAACAAGCCATTGTAATAGATTGGGCTGTGGAAATATGCATTGTAAATTCCGGTAATTTTGAACTTTCCAAAATCAAACTCACCATTAAAGGCATTTTCTTTTGTTCCGATTGGCGTCCAGAAATTTTCAGTCAAATC
>CAZQFT010000043.1:0-7603 GCA_964592565.1 uncultured Lachnospiraceae bacterium | reverse complement strand
GTCGGCAGGAACAATATCGCCAGCCTCAAGAAGTACAATATCCCCCAGTACAAGTTCTTCACTTTTAATCTTGCTTGTTCTTCCTTGTCTTATGACCGTGCAATATGGTTTTGTCATATTTTTAAGTGCATCCATTGCCTTTTCGGAATTTCGCTCTTGAATGTATCCAATAATCGCATTAATCATCAAAACGCCAAAAATCATTCCTGCATCAATAAATTCTTCTGGATCTTTGTTGATTATTCCCATAACAACACTGACAACGCAACTGATAAGCAAGACAATAATCAAGACATCCTTAAACTGCCCTAAGAATTTTACAAACCCACTCTTTCTCTTTTTGCCTGTAAGAAGGTTTTTTCCATTCTTTTCCAATCGCTTTTTTGCGCCTGCATAAGAAAGACCCGAACTTGAACTTTCAAGTTCGGTTAAAACATCTTCTTTTGTCTTTGAAAAAAAACTGCTCATATTATTATGAATTATATCAAATATAATTATTTTTAGCAAAGAAATTACACAGAAAAATAAATTTTTTAAAACAAAAAAACACATGCTTATCCAAGCATGTGTTAATTCGTTTCTTATTCAGCATCTGTTTCTTCAGTTTGAAGTTTTGCAATTTCTGCTTTATATTTTGCGATGTCTTTCTTAAGTTCGTCATTTCTAAGTTTCAAAACATTATACATCTTTTCAAGAAGAGGATATCTTTCTTCATTCTTCTTCATAACTTCTTCACAATGTTGAACTGAAAGTTTAAGACCATCAAGCAAATCCAAGTCTTCAGCAAGTTTTTGTGCTTTTTCTTCGTCGATATCAGCATAGTTGTTTACACCATAAAGCAAAACTTTTTGCTTAGCAACGAGTGCTTCTTTTCTTCTGAGTTTCTTTTCATCTTTTTCATGGGCAGCCCAAACTCTGCGAAGTGGGATATATTCTTTCTTGCATTGTTTAAATTCTTTTTCTGTTGCTTTAAGACGTTCTTCAGCATCAGCAAGTCTTTGTTCAAGTTCTTCCAAAGTCAAGTTGTTTGTTTCAACCACTGTCTCAACAATTGTAACGGGTTCTTTTTGAATTTGTTCTGCCAAAGCACGCTTTGCTTCTTCAAGTTCTTTAACCATCAAAGCATATCTTTCTTTTTCAAGTTCAAGTGCTTTCTTTTCTTCTGCCAAAACATCTTCTTGTGGTTCAACAGATTCAACCTCTTCAACTTCTTCGATTGATTCTTCAACTGCTGGTTCTTCTTCAACAGTTTCAGTTTCTTCAACTGCAACAGCCTCAGCGATTGGTTCTTCCACTTCTTCAGCAGCCACTTCTGGCTCTTCAGCAGAAGCCTCCTCAACTTCTGAAACCACTTCTTGTGATTCCTCTTCAACTTCAGCAGTTTCTTCGGTTTCTTCTTCAGAACTTTCTTCCATTTCGGCTTGCATTCTTCTGATAAGTTCTTGGCGTCTTGCTTCCAAGTATGCTCTTCTTTCAGCATTTTCACGCTCTTCTTCGCTCATTTCTGCTTCATGAGCAACTTTTTCTTCTGCAGCCTTATTTTCATCAACAGCAACAATTTCTTCTTCTACAAGAGGTTCTTCAACCTTTTGTTCGTCAAGAGAGAAATCTGAAATAAATCCATCTCCTTTTGTCTTAGAGTTGTTTTTTTCATTAGTCACAACGCCATTGTCATTTGATTTCTTGCTTCTTTGAACAAGAGCATTTACTGCTTCCCACAACAAGTAAACAATCACAGCGCCAGCAATAACTACACCCAAAATAATGAAGATGTTTAAGATGAGTGAATCAAGTGCAACTGTTGCAGCATTCAAAATTGAATTAAACATAGCAATTTACCTTCCTTTTTTGTTTTGAATAGAAATTTTACATTTCAAACTAAGTTTTTGGTGGAAACGGAGGGAATTGAACCCTCGTCCGAAAACAAAACACAATACCTTTCTACATGTTTAGTTTATGCTTAAAGTTCGCTTTTAAGTAACTCATAAACAAGTTTTAAAAACTATCCTTTAAAATTTTTTGCACCTACAAAGGAAACTCAGCACAAAATTTTTGCCGTTGATGATACCCAAATTTCTTGCTGGCAAAACAAGAACTGAGCAGATTGAAAATTTCAATCAAGTCGTCGTTTCTAAGACTAGGCTGCGCAAGCAACTGTGTTCATAGAAACAACATTGTTTTCATTGTTTGCGTTTATTTCGCTTGCTCATTTTTAGGTGGATAAGCGCCACCACATGCTTTATATATTCTGTTTTAATCCCCGTCGAAACCAAAATCGTCCCCACAAAGTCTAATGCGAATATCTTTCGATATCTCTTTTCACCGACTTCTCTTTGAGTGTTTGGCGTTTGTCGTAAAGTTTTTTGCCCTTCGCAAGCCCAATTTCAACCTTTACTTTGTTTGAATTGTTGAAATAGATTTTTGTAGCCACAATCGAAAAGCCCTTCTCCTTAACCATGCGTTCAAACTTTTGAATCTCACTTTTGTTTAAAAGCAATTTTCTTGTTCGTCTTTCGTCTGGTTTATAGGAAGATGTCTTTTCGTAAGTTTTGATATATGCATTTTTCAAGAACATTTCGCCATTTTTAACAATCACGAAACTGTCAGTCAAACTCGCACCACCAGCCCTTACTGATTTGACTTCACAACCTTCCAAAACAATTCCAGCCTCAACCAAGTCTGAAACGAAGAAGTTATAAAACGCTTTTTTATTGTTTGATATAACCTTCATTTCTTGCTCCTATTATAACATTAAATTTTGCACATTTCAATACTTTTTTTTAAAAAATAGCCATTTTTTGCGTTTTTTTTAAAATAATTTGAGTTTTTAGTGTAAAAATTACTATTTTTCTACAATTTTAAAATCTATATTTCTTGACAAAAGGTTCACGTTTGTCAACACAACTCTAATCTTATCTCCCAAAGAGTAAAGATGTTGCGAGCCTTTAAGTTTAAGTTGTTTTTCCAAGAACAGATATGCATCATCGGGCAAATCTTCAATTTTAATCAGTCCTTCAACAGTGTTTTCGAGTGCGACAAAAAGCCCAAAATTTGTAACAGATGAGATTGTGGCATCAAACTCTTGTCCAACCTTGTCTTTCATAAGATAAGCCTTCCACAAATCGTCCACATCACGCTCTGCATAATCTGCATTTCTTTCGCAACTTGAAGATTGGTCTGAAGATTCTTGAGTAAATTCCAAAAGCTCCTCTTGGCGAGTAACACTAAGTTTCTTGCCATTGTGGAGCCACTCTTTGATAATTCTGTGAATTGTCAAATCTGGATATCTTCTAATTGGTGAAGTAAAGTGACAATAATCAATCAAAGCCAAGCCAAAGTGTCCCAAGTTTTTGTTTGCATATTTCGCTTTTTGCATAGAACGCAACACAACTTTGTTTACAACATCTTTTGTGTTCAACTCTTCAACTTCATCCAAAATTTGTTGGAAGTAAGCAGGCTTAACATCATCTGGCACTTGTGGATAACGAATCCCAAGACCTTTTAAGAAATCGCACACACCATAAACCTTTTCTTTTGTAGGTGCTTCATGCACACGATAAACAAAAGGTACTCCAAGTTTACTGAAGTGTCTTGCAACTGTTTCGTTTGCAAGCACCATAAAATCTTCAATAAGGCGATGTGATTCATTTCTTTCTCGTCTTTCAATATCGACAGCCATTCCGCTTTCATCAAAAACAAATTGAACTTCAGGAACATCCAAATCAAGTGCTCCGCGTTTTTGTGTATTTGCTTCCAAAATATCGCATAATTCACGCATTAAAACAAAATGCTCATACAATTTTTCTGTTTTTTCATTGAATTTCTTTTCAGTAAGTGCCTCATGCACCTCTTTGTAAGTTAAGCGAGCAACGCTCTTGATGTAACTTTCGCAAATGTCATAGTCAATAACCTTGCCGTTGAAATCAACTTTCATAATGCAAGACAAAGTCAAACGCTCAACTCCTTCGTTAAGCGAGCAAATTCCATTTGAAAGCCCCTTTGGAAGCATTGGCAAAACTGATGTTGGGAAATAAACACTTGTGCCACGCTTAAACGCTTCGTCATCAAACACATTGCCTTGTTTAACATATTCCCCAACATCGGCAATATGCACGCCAAGTTCATAATATTTGTCAAATTTTTTGATGTGTACAGCATCATCAAGGTCTTTTGCGTCCGCTCCGTCAATAGTAAAAATCACCTCTTTTGTCAAATCAAGACGCCCTTTCTTTTGTGCTGCAGACACAGATTTTGGCAATTTTTGCTCTGCCTCAACAACTTGTCCCGGGAAAGTTTCAAACAAGTTGTGGTCACGAATGATTGAAAGTTCAAGTGCCTTAACATCGTCCTCATAGCCCAAAATTTCATGCACAACACATTTGATTTTGCCTTTATCCGTTCTTATAGGCTTAGCCAAAACCTTCATATTCTTTTCAAGTTTCAAACCGGTCTTAACAATTGGAAAGTCAAAAGGAATTTTTGTGTTGTCAGGGTCTAAAAACAAATTTCCACCTATAATGTTTACAGCACCAACAAGTCCCTCAAGTTCTTTATAAATATTTACAACCTCGCCATCCGCGCCACCATCATTGTTATGCGACATAACTTTTACAATAACCATTTCGCCATCAAGTGCACCCATGGTTTTGTTTGCTGGAATAAAAATATCTTCCTTGAAGCCGTCAGCCTTAACAAACCCAAAGCCCTTTGCCGTGCCAAAAAACTCACCTTTCACATAGCCATGTGATGGAATATTGATAAATTTGTTGCGTCTAATTTCATAAATATCTCCATTTGCAACAAGAGAATAAAAAATCTTCTTCACTTGTTCAACATCAATTTCAAGTGCAGAAGAAAGAAACAAAAATAGTTTGTCTATGTTCGTAAAAACCAAACTATTTTTGTCTAAAAGTTCTAAAATTTCTTTTTTTTTGCTCATTTTTATTTTCCTGAATAAATAAGTAAACTTACAAAATACAAAATTACGCAAACAACAGCAGTGATCGAGAAAATGATTGTGATAAGTTTAAGTTGACCATCTCTTGAACCACCCTTGTTCTTTGAATAATAACTTTCTTGTTGTCCAGTTACTACATCAGTGCCGTTTGAATCATTGTTTTGCAAAAGAGTTGTAATAATTACAACAATTGCAGACAAAACAACAATAGAGAAAAGCACAATTCTTATAACTGGAAAAGAATTTGTCACCCAAAGTGGAATTGTATCCAATAACATATTGTTCATAAATTACTCCTTTAATATTTTTGAATTTGCATCAGCCTCGCAAACCATTTGCCGCGAAAAGGACTGCCACTATTGCAAATATTATGATTGCCAAGATAAGCATTCCCCATTTTGGTTTTTTATCTTTATTAAAACTTTTCTTAAAGAAAGACAAAACAGCCAAAAGTCCCATAATCATAAGTGCACTAATCACCAAAATAAATGTAAGACTTGTCCACTCAAAAGAAACCCATTGACAAAATTTATCCCAAATGTTGCACATCATTGACATCATAAGCACTCCTTTATGGCTCATTTTAACACATTTATTACAATATTTCAACCATTTTTAAACCAAAAGCATAAATTTTTTATAAAATTTTGACAATTTGTGCAACAAAACACTTATTTTTGAAATTTTTGATTAAAATAACAAATTCAACAATTTATTTTGCGAAATATTTGTAAAAAACAATTAAAAGTGTTATGATGAAAGCGAGAGGTTTTTATGAATAAAACAAAAATTGTATGTTCAATAGGTCCAGCAAGCAACAAAGTTTGCATACTTGAACAAATGATTGACGCAGGCATGAATGTCGCCCGCTTTAACATGAGTCATGGGACTCACGAATCACATAAACAACTTATTGATGCAACAAAAACAGCACGCAAAAATAAATGTTTGCCTGTTGCAATTATGATTGATACAAAAGGGCCAGAAATAAGAGTCAAGCAGTTCAAAAACAAAGCAATACAACTTAAACAAGATGATATATTTATTTTAACAACGAAAGATGTTGTAGGAGACAAGACTCAAGTCAGCGTAACTTATCAAAATTTGCCAAAAATTCTCACAAAAAACGCAAAAATTCTGTTAAATGATGGCAATATTGAGTTAAAAGTTGAAAAAATCACCAAAAATGATGTCGTTTGCTCAGTTGTTCATGGCGGCGAACTTTCAAACAACAAAAGCATAAACTTGCCAGGAATAAACACCGAAATGCCATATTTGAGCGAACAAGACAAAAAAGACCTTATCTTTGCCAAAGAGATGGACGCCGATTACATCGCAATTTCTTTCGTAAACTCCGCCCAAGATGTTAAAGATGTCAAAGCATTTTTGAAAGAAATCAAATTTGACGCAAAAATCATTTCAAAGATTGAAAGCGAAGAAGGTGTCAAAAACTTTGATAAAATTTTGAAGGTTTCAGATGGAATTATGGTTGCGCGCGGAGATTTAGGTGTTGAAATTGATTTTGTAAAAATCCCAATTTTGCAAAAAGAATTTATCAAAAAGTGTAATCATGAAGGCAAAATTGTAATCACTGCCACTCAAATGCTTGAAAGCATGATTACAAATCCTCGCCCAACAAGGGCGGAAATTTCAGATGTTGCCAACGCAATCCTTGACGGGACAACCGCGATTATGCTTTCTGGCGAAACTGCATCTGGAGCACACCCAGTTGAAACAGTTGAAGCCATGCGCAGAATTGCACTTGAAACAGAAAACTACACATCAGGCTCAAATACCCAAATCAAAACACATGACAATTCACAAAGTCTTGGATACGCCGTTTATGCACTAAGTCAAACGGAAAATGTAAAAGCAATTGTTGCGCTCACGCAATCAGGAAAGACTGCTGAAAACATCAGCAAGTTCCGTCCATCACTTCCCATCATTGCCTGCACCCCATGCGAAAAAGTTTACAACAAACTCAGCATGCTTTATGGTGTATATCCTGTTTTGGATGCAAGTTATAAAAAGATTGAGGACGCAGGAAAAAATTCTTTACAAAAAGCAATCGAAACAAAAATCGTGAAGAAAAACGATAAAGTTGTGCTTGTAAGCGGACAAAAAGCAGGCAAAAGTGGCTCAAACCTTATGATTATCAAAAATGTTTAACACATATGCAAATTTGCACAAACCTGCATTTAATGTTAAAAGTTTATAAAACAAAAAAAGAGGATTTTCCTCTTTTATTTTTTGCGATTTTTTTTATTTTGTCTTTAAATCGGCATCATCATTCTCTTTTTTCTCAGGAGTTGCATCTTCAACCATTTCTTCTTTTTCAGCATTCACATTTTTGCCAACATATTAACCATGATTTTCTGTTGGACGCAAATCATTTGGATACAAAATTTTTCTTATTGAACTTTCCCATATTCTCCTACAATATTATTGCAGCAATAAATCTTTTGCACACAAAAAGACAATCAAATTGACATTCTCAGGATTTATTTTTTGAATATTCATCATAAATTATCTTCGCCATTTGTTCAGGAGTTTCTTTAGTTCCACTCATAAGCCAAGCCTTGCAAATTGCCCTAAGCCCGCCAGAACTGTAAACTAAGTGATAAAATAATTCTTGTGGCGTATGAC
>CAZQFT010000042.1:0-7726 GCA_964592565.1 uncultured Lachnospiraceae bacterium | reverse complement strand
GTGTTTCCTATCAATGTTGTTTTACACTTATTGACCTTATTTTCAAATAAGGTCAGCATTTTATCTGATATATTATCCAGTTCAAGCTTTCTGTCTTCTACTAAAGATTCAGGATTTGAAAACACTTTTTTTGACAAAATATTTTCAAGTTCTTTTCTCTTTAATGAATATTTATTTGTCAATAATACAGATAACGATGACTTTGATGTACTAAGCTTATTTTTAAGCTCCAATATATCAGGAACAGCAAGTTCTGCTCCGGCAGAAGGTGTAGGTGCTCTTAAATCAGCGACAAAGTCAATGATTGTAAAGTCGGTTTCGTGTCCAACAGCCGAAACAAGTGGTTTTTTGCAATCATATGCTGCACGAGCAACAATTTCTGTGTTGTATGCCGCTAAGTCTTCCAAACTTCCACCGCCACGTGCAACCACAACCACATCAACTTTGCCATATTCTGAAAAGAACTTAATCCCTTGAGCAATCTCATTTTCGGCGTTATTACCTTGCACTTTCGTGTCGTAAAGTACAATGTCAACTGACTGATTTCTTCGCCAAGCAACATTTTTTATGTCTTGAATAACAGCCCCATCCTTTGATGTTACAACCCCAATTCTTTTTATGTTTGACGGCATAGGCTTTTTATTACCCTCGTCAAACAATCCCTCATTTTGAAGTTTCTCTTTAAGTTCCAAAAATCTTTGATATAAAAGCCCCAGTCCGTAAGGTTCAACCTTGTTTACAACAAAGTTAAATCTTCCACTCTTTGCATAGAAATTTGCAGAGCCTGTTACAACAACGCTGTCACCCTCTTTAACAGAACGCATTGCATCGCCATAAAAGCACACACAAGGCAAAGAACATTCTTCGGCTTTAATTGAAAAATAACAAGCGGATTTTGACATAGAAACGCCAAAAACTTCTCCAACAATTTTGATGTTATGGAGAAGTTCTTCGCTGTTAAAAACATTTTTAACATAATTATTAAAGATTGAAACTGTAATTACTTGATTTATCATTATTGTTCGTTGATTATTGCCGAAACAATGCCATTTATAAACTTAGATGACTTTTCGGTGCTGTATTTTTTTGCAAGTTCAAGCGTTTCATTGATTGCAACAGCCTTTGGTGTTTCACAAAACTTGATTTCAGTGAGTGCCAAATAAATAAGTGCCAAATCAACTTTAAAAACTCTTGAATAGTCAAAGTTTTTCAAATGCTTTTCAATGTCAGTTTTTAAAGCATCTTTGTTTTCTTCAAAAGATGACATTATTTGCTCAAAAAATGTTTTGTCATCCTCTTTTTTAAGTTCAATCAAATTTTCATTTGAAAGAGTAAGGTCGAACTGATGAAACAAACTTTCAAAAATCAATTTAAAAGCGTTTTCGCGAGAATCATTACGCATGTTCAACCACCTCTTTGTCACATTCAACATTGATTACATGGATGTTTATTTTAAGTGGCTTAAGTGCAACCATTGTTGAAAGTGAGTTGCGGATGTTTTCTTGAACTCTGTATGCAATATCTGGCACACTGTAACCAACATAGATGTTTACATAAACATCGACTGTAAGAGCACCATTTTTTTCGAATTTAATTTCAACGCCATCGTCATAACGATTAAAAAGACGCTTATACCACGGACGAGCAGAGTTTGTAACACTTTCAACGCCATTAATTTCTTTTGCTGCCAAGTTGATGATAGAAACAAGAATTTTTCTGTCCAATGTGATTTTTCCATTGTTAGCATCTTGATTTTTTACTGCCATAAAATACCCCTTGTGTTTAAATTATAATATATTCTAGCACAAGTCCGCAGCAATTTGCAAATTATTCTGCAGGAATTATCACAATATTTTTAAGTTCTGTGCCAAGTTGCTCCTTTACAACAGTTGAAATTTGCGCAACTTCATTTTCAGTAAGTGAAGAACATTGAACAACAACATTAACTTTGCTGTCTGAGATTGCAATTACGCAATCAGTAAAGCCTTGTGCTTTAATAAGTCCTTCAACTGCAAGTTCTTTTTCCATTGTGGCAATAAGTTCAAGTTTTGCCGTTTCTGCTGAAGCGATTGCTGCTTCTGTTGAACTGTCGCTGTCGATGATTGCGTCATAATACAAAATTTCTTGGTCGCGAGTGCTTGAACGGTCGTTGCGATATGAAGTGAAGTAACTTGTAGTTGCAACATTTGTGTTTGTTTCTTCAATTGAGTTGTTAAGCACGATGTTTAAATAGCCAGTCACACCCAAGAGGACAATCATAAGTGAAAGAATGATGATTTTTGTTCTTTTTTTCATTTTAAACTCCTTTTAATCATGCAAGAATTGTGATATTATTTGGATTGATTTCCAAAATTGTTTCTATCGCGGAAATTATGCTCATTTTAACTGCAAAATCTTTTGCACCGCTGGCTACGACAACCACCCCCTTTACAACTGGATAAATTTCTTTAACAACAACAGGTTCGTTTGAAACAAGAATAACTGTTTCTGTTGTAATTGTTGTTTCATTGCCCCCAGAAATTGTTGTTTTTGTTTCGGAATCTGTTGCGTATTCATATTCAAAGCCACATTGCAAAGTAATGACAACTTCACAATCACCTACGCCCGAAATCTTGGACAATACATTACATAACTTATTCTCAAGACTCTCCACATATTCCACTGCAGTTGAGGCTTCTTGTGTCGAATTTTCGCTTTTATCGCCAACCTTTGTCCCAACAAAAGAGAAATATGCGACACAAGCCACAATTCCAATCAAAACAGGCAAAATGATTTGAATATGTTTAATTTTTTTCAGCCTTTGCCAAAAATCTTTAAGTTTGCTCACCATAACTTACCTCCACCGCTTCCAAAATTGAATAACTTTTTATAATCTGACTAATCTTTATTTTTGCTTGCGATATATCTTTACTTTCAAAATTTTCGCTATATTCCAAATCGCATAAGTCGACAAAAACCCCATAAATTTCCAAACTTTCGGCCAAAATGTTTGCATTGATTGAAACTACAACATTTTTAAGCCCAGCCACTTCCAAATCAGCAGCAATATCTTTATTAAGTGCGGTAAGTTTGTCAAGATTGACTTGATATAGATAATCCTCTTGTAGAGTGCTTTCGCTGTAATTGAAAAATTTGTTAATATCAAAATCTTTACCAAAAAGTTGAGGCAGTGGCATTATGATAACAAGCAAAATGACGAACGAAAAGATTACTTTTGTATATTTGTTCATCTGTCCATCTGGCAAAACAAGTTCAGCCAAAACGCTCAACAAAATTACTCCTGCAATTGACAGCAGCCAAGCTGAAACACCACTCATTTTTCCTCCTTTTATAAATGGTTTCGATATAAAGAATTTCAATGCTTTCTCAATAAAATTGATAAAAAGATTTATATTTGTGAAAAAGATTTAAGAAAAGCATTTTTGTTAAAATCTATACAACCAGATTTGCGCTGCACATAACAAGTCCGGTCAAGATTGTATACATAAACGATACCGCAACAAGAAGAGCAATCAAAAGTGTCAGGCTTTTTGACAGGTCGCTTATGAAACTTGCAATTTTTTTATCGCCAATCGGCTCGATTATGCCTGCCATAAATTTCAGCGAAAGCATGAAAATGACAAGGTTTAAGACAGGAGAGATAACGGTTGAAAGAAGTAAAAACAATCCTACTCCTCCCACAGCGTTTTTGATAAGCATACTGCTTGCCATAATCACTGAAAAACCGTCCGAAACATAGCCACCCACAATTGGAATGTAACTTCTTATTGCGTACTTTGCAGTGCGTATTGAAAGTCCATCAACTGCCCCAGCCATAACTCCTTGAATACTTACAAACCCTAAGAAGATTGTAAAGCACAGCCCAATCAGCCACTTAAATGTGCTTTGCAAGAATGAAACCAATTTGTCCAGCCTTATGTTGTTTGACAGATTTCCTACAATTGAAAAGACCATTGAGAAAATGAATAGTGGCAACAAAAGATAGGTTATCAGCGAGATAAACGCATTGCTCAAAAGCGCAATCGCTGGCTGATAAATTCCAACCGAAACAGTTCCACCGACCGCAGTAAGCAGTGTCATCAGAATTGGAAATATGCCGTCAAACAGTCCCTTAATTGTTGTCAGTGTTGTTGTGGTTGTACTTATTATTTGCGTCAGCGTTGTTCCAAGAAAGACTATAATAACACCATAAGTGACAAAATGTACAATGTTGCCAATTGATTTTCCGTTATTTGTCGGTTTTAAATTTCCAATCATTCCGCCCAAAATTGAAATCGCGATTATGCTTGCAATAATTGGCAAAAAATCCTTTAATCCGCTCCAAAAAATCGACATGACTGCAGAGAAGAAACTTTCAGAATTTTCTACGTATTCACCAGAGATTATGGCTGTAACTTTCTCAGTAAAACTCTCCGAAGCAAAAAGTTGTTTTGCATTGACAGACAGATTTGTCAGGATGCTTTCAACCGTTTCAAAATCAAGGTTTGAAAGCTGCTTATCAACCTCTTCTTCCAAAGCCTCTTCAAGACTTTCTTCCTCTTCACTGTTGTCCGCGTATGCGAAGTTCGGCACAAACCCTTGTTGTATATCAAACTTAGCGTAAAAGCAAGCTATAAATATTATGATAATCAGAGTTATTGCCCATTTCTTTCTTTTTTTCTTCTTCATGTCGGCAACAACTCCATAACAATATTCAAAATGCTTGTAACAATCGGTAAGGACATAACAAGAATAATCAATTTGCCACCCAACATCACTTTGTCACCAAGACTTGAGTTTCCAGTATCACTGCAAATGCTGGCAGTAAATTCCGTCAGATAAGCAATTCCAATAATTTTGAAAATAACGCCATAAATCGAGCCGTTCACACCAGAAATGTTGAAGATGTTGTTAAATATGTCGAATATGCTTGAAAGGTAAGACACCATATAAAAAATGATAATAAGCCCACCTACGATTGAGATAAAAATGGCAAAATCAGAACGAATTGGCTTCACAATAAGGCACGCAATGCAGGTGACTATGGCAATGCCCAAAATCTTATACAAGTTGTCCATCTTAACCTCCTTTTGCATTTTCTTTGAAAGAAAATTCTCTTTTTTCAAACATTAGAAACTCAACAAGACTTAAATCGCTTTCATTCGTAATTTGTACTTGCTCTTTGCGATGATTTCATTTAAACAATCTGTCAGAAATTAAACATGGTTTTTATCGTTGTAAACAAATCGCCAATCATTCCAATTACCATAAAAAGCACAACAATAACGCCTGCAAGTGTTGCAAGAGTCGAGATGTCATCTTTTCCGCTGTTTTTCAAAATTTGACCTACGACTGCGGTTAGGATTCCTATTGCGGCAATCTTAAAAATTATATCAACATCCATCAGTTGCCCTCCTAAAACATAATAATCGCACAAAACAGCCCAGCAATAATTCCAAGTTTCATTGACAACGCACCATATTTCTTTTGCTCTGTATCACACTGCGTTTTTATCTCGTTGAAGCGTTCGATAAATGACTTGATTTCTTTTGTTTGGTTTTCAACATCGCTGCGTCCCAAAGTCTTTAGAAAAAGCAAAATAAATTCTTTTTCGTCTTGTTTTAGAAGTTCATTTTTGCCGAAAACTTCATCAGTCGTAAGATCACATTTCTTGTCCAAATAATCAATAAATTTTTTGTCAATTCCAAGCAAATTTTTCTTGTTTGTGTCGTCGAAATTCTCGATCAAAACCCTAAGCCTTTCTCTTGAAAAATTGATTTCGATGGCAAGTTTATCAGCAAACGCAATCATACTTGACCAAAATTTCTTTCGTTTTGTAAATCTATTTGAAATCACATAACCAACCACAACACACGCACAAAAAACAAGAGCAATCAAAACATATTTCATACAACCTCCTTAAAAACTTCTGTGTGACAAAATGCGAGAAAAGTTTTCATCATAAACACCCTCAAAAGTTCCCGCACCATTCCTTTTTGAAAGCAGAACATAACGCCTAAAAATCTTTTCCTTAATAATTGTTTGAAAAAGCGGTTTTTTTAAGAAACTTTCCATGCTTTCGGCGTGTGTTGATGCAAGAAGTTTAACGCCAGACGAACATGCATATCTGACCGCTTCAATGTCATCTTCCTGTCCCAATTCATCTGTTACAATAATGTCTGGTGCAAGCGAGCGAATTCCGTTTTCAAAGCCAATTTTCTTAGCAGAAAACGCAATTTTGTCAATATAGTTGGAGGAAATGCCAAAATCAAGTTCACCTCGCTCATCCAAAAGCAAGACATTAAGCGGAATGTTTCTTTCACTGAGTTGGCTAACAAAATCCCTTAAAAAAGTGGTTTTTCCAGCCCCTGCTGGCGAAATCACAAGTGTATTATCAACAGAATTGTCCCTGACAATGTAAGGGAAAGCACACAATGAGCAGTTTTTTATGATGTGCGGAATCCTTATGTTTACACTACAAAAATTGGTCATTGTTTTTATGTGTCCATTTTCTTCAATCAAGTTTCCTCCAAGTCCCAATCTCACAGCCTCATCCGTCACAATATAACCTCGCTTAATTTGTTCGTTAACCGAATAAATCGAACATTCACTTGCACGAAAAACAACATCCTCAATCATGATTTTACTTGCGAAAAGTGCATTGTTTACATTGCTTGTAACTCCGTTCTCAGACAAAAAATACATTTTGCCATTAATACTCACGCCAATTGGCTTGTTTGCGCGCAATCTTATCTCATTTACCGCCTTAAAATTAACATTTTCAGCGATGATTTTATAAAGTTTTTCTGGCAAAATTTTCTCTAACATACAATCTTCCTCTTAACCAATTCTATGAGCGTATTGCAGTGCCATAATAAAAAAAAGATGGCAAAAACTGCCATATTTTGTCTAATTTGAAAGCAAAACTGCACGATTGCTGTGTCAAAAATAGATAAAAAAATTAAGATGTTTGATAAGTGCCATAAATTTTGCTAAAAATCTTGACATTCTTTGAGAAATTGCATATAATAATAAAACACTGGGCTAGATGGGGAGTTAGCGGTGCCCTGTAACCTGCAACCCGCTCCAGCAGGATTGAACAATTGTCTAGGTACAGTTTGGTTGAATATGTGTGCAAATTTCTGGCGATGAAATTAAGGTCTTATGCAATTAACCCTTTCGAACCGTGTCAGATCCTGACGGAAGCATCACTAAGAGAGTCAGTTGATGTGCCATGAGGGAACTTTGGTGGAGTTAGAAATTTGTAAGGCAGTCAGTCAGATTGTGACAAAACTTTCGCCCAGTTATAAAAAATCCAAGGTCAATGTCCTTGGATTTTTTGGTTTATTCAGTTTATTTTTGTTCTGCTTTTGCAGGCTTTTTGTCTTGTTTTTTTACCATTTCTTTCATGTTTTCCACTTCTTTCTTAACTGCCTTTTCGCCTTTGTTTACAAGTTGTTTAGCCTCTTGTGAATGTTTGTAAAGAAGTGCGCCAGCAACAAGACCTGCGCCAAAGCCGACAATCATCATAAGTTCTTTCATCTGCCCCTCCTTACGAATAGTTTGGGCAAAATTAGAAAATATATTCTTTAATATTTAAAGTTTGCAAGCATATTTACAATTCTTGAAAAATGAATTTGTTGATTTGCCTTAACAATAAGGTCTTCCTCAAAAATTGATTTACTTGTGTCACAAATTGATTTCATTGTTTGTGGAAGGGTGATTGTTTTCAAACCTTTTACATAAC
>CAZQFT010000041.1:0-7751 GCA_964592565.1 uncultured Lachnospiraceae bacterium | reverse complement strand
CCAACAACGCTTGCATTTGAGAACGAAACCGCCTCAGGAATAAGTGTAAAATTCATAACCGTACCAATTGCATCATAGATTGAAGAGTTTCCAATTTCTGCAAACAAACCTGCATTTTTAAGAGATTCACTCGACACAAACGAAATCCCTTCAATTGTCATGAAGTTTCCTTCCAAGTATCCCATAAATTTTGTCTTGTATGTCTTGCTGTTGTAAACATACTCGCTGTAATCAATGTCACTAACAAGACGATAGTGACTGTAGTTGTAATCCGCCTTATTGTTTTCTTGAACAATATATTCTTCTAAATCTTCCGCACTTGTGATTGTAATTGGATTTCCCTCACTTCCAAGTGCCGCAGAACCAGATTTATAAACATAGATATATTTTGAATAAGACGCACCATTCTCATCAGTAATGCTTTCAACGTGGTCAAGTATTCTTTCTGAGGAAGCGAGCAAGTTTGGCGCAACAAGTTCAAGCCTTCCCGTGTTGAAGAACTGCTCTCCGAAGCCAGTAACAATCTGAGGATCATCATTAAAGAACCAAACAGCACTGCTTGCCTTGTCATTTCTCTTATCAGCATAAACAAAGTCACCAAAAATCTCAGCAACTGAATGATTAACTTTATTTCCTTCCAAAACTTCCGTCCAATTTCCAAACTTTTTAACACTAAGAGCCTTCAAATCAACATTTGTATCGCCTTGTTCAATTATAATTTCACCAATACTTGTGTTAATTCCATCATCAGTTCCAGGGTCGCCATCAGGATTTTCATCTTGCAAGAAGAAACAATTCTTGATTGTTCCTGCATTTGTTCCAATATCATCAATTTCACCAATATAGTTAGTTCTTGCAAAACCATAGTTTGAACTTTGCTCACTTTCAAACACACTAGTTGAGAAACATCTGTTTACATTTCCAGAGTTTTCAAAAACAAATCCTGCTGCAAACGCACCACTTTGCTTAAGCAAAATGTTTGTATAGCAGTCCGCAATCTCACCCGTATTACTGTAAACAAACCCTGAAATGTTGTAACTTGACAAAATCATGTTTGCATTTTCATTATCCGCACTTTCTGCATAGTATACAGTTTCTGGGTTTGCGTCACCACTTACATATGAGGTTGTGATTGTTCCGTCATTTTCAAGAACAAATCCTGCCGTAACTTCGGTCGTGTTTGTTCTATTCTTCAAACTTCCACTCTTAAAATAAGAACTTGCAATCGCACCATCCGTTCCATTTGTTGCAACAAAACCAGAAAGATTTGCATTTGAGAAGATGTTGATTGTTGAACGCGAATGCGTGATATATGCATTGTTTGTTGAAACAAGCCCTGCAACATAACTGCCTTCAACTGAAGCCGTAGAAACAACAGACAAAGTCGAATCTCCAACCTCTTGTGCAACACAATTTGTAATTATTCCATTATTTTCAGCCGCAAGAAGACCAACTTCAAAACCAGTTTGATCCATTTTGAAAACTGTATCATGAGCAAGTTCAATCGTAACATTTTTCAAAACTGTTCCATCTTCAATACTTTCAAACACACCAACTCTGCTGTACCCAGAGAAATTGTAAGTATCGCCTAAAATAATTTTCTTGCTGTTTCCGTCAAGTCCAGCAATCTCAGCATTTATAGGCACAAATGCCGTCTGATTTGCACCGGCACTTTCTCCAAGCAAAGTAATATCTTCAAGCAAAATATACCACTCGCCGTCTTGCATATCCATAAATTCTTCATAAGTATAAATTGGGATTGGACTGTCTTCTGTGCTTTGGTCATGAACATCAAATTCAAATTCAGTATAGACCCTATTTGGTGTTGCCAATGCACTGAAAGTGTACACCCCATTTCTCATTGTATAATACGCATCCATAGAGAATGAATATACATCACTTTCCGCACTGTAAATCTTAAGCGGAGTAACAATCAATCCATTGATACTGTAATAGTCAGTTCTAATTTCTTCTTTTCCCGTTTTCAAAGTCGTTGCCGTGCCAGCATAATAAACAGTCCATGTCATCCTTTGTGTCATTTCTGAAGCAAACTCTGCAACTTCTTTCACGATATCTTCATTGCTTGTATCAAACTCAAGGAAATCATAGATATCAAACTCAAGCGTATATGGATTTCCAACTGCACAAGAAATCACTCCATCTTCCATTCCTTTGACAATGTCTTCATACACACCATCAATATAATTATAGTTAAGTGCGTATTCCATAATGTAAATTGTCAAAACATCTTTTGTGATAATCAAAACATCATCAACAGTTTTTTGTGCCAATGTCTGAATTTCAACTCTGTAGCCCACATCGTCATAATAAGGAATGTTGTTTGATGTAATATTTAAGGTATATTTTCCGTTTTGCCCCGAAATACTTGCCAAACTTGCATTAGAAGAACTTATCACAACTTGATCTTCCGTAAATCCAAAATATTCAAGCGTAAGTCCATAAGACAGGCCTCTTGCAACATAATAAACCTCATCCGCTTCGTCCTTGTCATCAAAAACAAGTTTTGCATAGTTGCCAAGTTTTGTAGTCATTCTTACAGACGAACCTTTTTCATTGCCGTCTCCATAAGTCACATTTACATCAAAGCCAACAGGAACTAAGTCTGAAACATTTGTTGCTGGCATAAAGTAGGCAATATAAATTTTGCCTGTATAACTTACACTCGCATTTTCAGACGCAACCTTTTCATTTAGTTCAGCAACATGTTTGAGCAAGTTCTTATAAGTAAATGTGAGTGTCCCATTCTTATATGTTCCGAAGTTCGGGTCAATTACATATTCAACACCCTCTTCAGTAACTTTTTCATAAGCAAATGTCAATGTTGCTTCGGTCGCACCATCCTTGTAGTTGAGGGTACTATTTGAAACAACAACTTCGTCAAATACCGCCTCAATTGGGTCAATTCCGATTTCTAAAAGTCCATATTGTGAAGGAACAAGCCTGTCATCTTCAACGCTTACATCTGCGATATTTGAATAGTTTTTCATCTTGACATAGTTGATTTCTGCCTCAGCCAAATCAATTACAAATGAGGCAGAAACTCCGCCATCTACGCCCAAATCACTTGCATACACATAAACAACATATTCCCCATAAATATCTTGTTCAAATCTACTTTCAAATCTTTCACTAAGTTGATTTACTTCACATGTGTAGTCAAATGTATTGTCGCCATTTGCAACAAAGTTTAAGTTGAAGAACTTATATTTGTTGTTATTGTCAGCCCAAACGCCTTGATAATTGATGTATTCAGCCCACTTGTCAAGGTCAGTAATCTCTCCAAGTTCAACAGGCAATCTGTCTTGCACCAACTCTCCGTTATAGAAAATTTGATAAAAAATCATTTCTTCTGGATTTGTAGATACTACTGTAATCATATCATCAAAATATTCATTTGATTTAATCGCTGTATATTCAGAATCAACATAAATTTGCGAAGCCTTTTCTCTGTATTCAACTTCCAAATCGATTGACGCAGATGTAAGTTCTCTTAAATAAGTATACTCCACACCATTAACCTTAAATGTTATTTGAAGTTTAGGCGTCAACGCATAAAGGTCATTCAAACTGCCTTGATTTTGGTCTTTTAAGAAGATTATAGTTTGATTTACAACCTCAGCCTTTGAGAAATATTCATCTGTTAAATCAGTTGGCTTTGCCGATGCAGTAAGTTGCAAATTCTTGCTTAATACATAATCAACATTTTGATATTTTAAAATTCCATTCTTTGAAGCACTGAATCCAAGTTCTTCATATGTTCCAAACAAATGTGAGTCATATGTTGGCACCATATAAACGCTTGTTTTTGAATTTCCATAAACAATAGACAAACTTCCGCTTGTTAAATTTGTCGCACTTGAAGATTTACTTGAGAAGAAGAGGGAAGTTGAAACATCCTTGTTAAAATAGTTCACAACATAAACATAAAGTTTTCTCTTCTCATTTGTATTCTTAATACTTGTGAGTTCAAGTGTCGCAAAGCCTGTGTTTTTTACAGTAATTACGCCATTCAAATCAATTGACAAAATTTCAGAATTGAGTGAAGATATTGTTACATCACTGCCGTTCAATGCAAAAGGATAGAAAATCGAATCAGGAGCAACAATATTCAATTGTTCAACAACAGAATTGTCAACAATAACATCACTGTTCAAATATCCGTCAACTGAGAAATAATACATAAAATAAACATCTGGAACATCTTCAGTCGCACCATCGGAGCTTGAAAGTTTAAAGTCAACTTTTGTTGTATCCAATCCAATTTCAACAGATTTTCTTTCAAAATAGAATTGATAACTTTCATCTTTTGTAAAGTTATAAGACGAACCACTTTTTTCAACAACCAAAAAGTCTCCATAATTTTCTTGAAGATTTGCATAGCTGTAATCAATGGCCTTCCCTTTTGTAAGTTCCATTTTTTCTCTTGAAAGATAAGAAATACTTATAAAGTTTAAACTGCCGTAGTCAGTCCTTCCATTTTCCAACGCATTTCCAACGAAATAGAAGTTCGTCCCCTGTGAGGCACTATAACCAGTCAATTTCTTAACCTTGATAATCAACGAACTGTAAAAAGCGTTTCTTCCATCGTCAACCGCCTCAATAGTGTTTGAAGAATATTTCAACTCTTCGCCATATCCTCCATTGACCTCATATCCAATAATTCCACCAACATAATAATGTGCACGCAAGAACACACGAGAAGTATTGCTTGAAATAGTAATATCGTCCGTATCGACAGCATCTGCATAACCAACAATACCACCAACATAGTCTCTCCAATCATTTGCCCCTGAAATTGCCGCAGTATCAATCTCACCGCCAACCAACAAGTTTTTAAGAACATTAATTTTTGAAACTCTGGTTTCAATGTTGTTTGAATCTACATTCATCTTGTCTTTAACTGGCAAAAGTTTATCTTTTGATGCATAACTTCCCGCCTGTCCAAAGGATGCAATTCCAACTGCACCACCAACATGCACATACTTTCCAACGCCGCCATTCAAAAGCGTTCCTGTAATTTTAATCAATGTGTAAGCAGAATATTCTGAATAGCCATAAAGGCTGAGCGTATTCTTGTCAGACAAAACTCTTTTGATTGTTCCACTTGAAGCACCAGCAATTCCGCCTGCATATACAATGTTTTCATCGACATTAATTGTCACAAAATCATTAAAATATGCCAAATTTTTTGGAGTTTGACCAGTCAAATCTCTGGCTTTTGGCAACAAATTTCCGTCTTCATCAAGTTTAACTTTTTCTTCAACTCCACTTTCTTCGTCAATTTCATATACATAATCTTCGCCGTCAGGTTTGAAGAAGTTGTATCCTTCATATTCGCCCATATCCTTATCTGCCAAATCAAATGACGCATCATAAAGGTCAAAGTTTTGCACAATCGAACCAGCATTGATTGCCGCAACTGCACCGAAATACAAGGTTTCATTTTTATTATCACCCACAGCATTTGATGCGAAATCAATAGTTGAAGCATCAATTTTTGTTCCAACATTTGATATCTTTCCACGATTAATCGCTGCAATCAACCCTAGATAAGCACTGTTTTGCAAATTAAGGTCAAAACTTCCAGTAAATGAGATATTTTCAATCAAGGCATCATCATTAAGTTGAGCAAAAAGTCCACCATACAAAACTTCTTCATCAACAACTCCAACAAAATTGTTGTTTGCAACATTAATGTTTGCAAGTGTTGCTTGTGAATTTGATCCAACAATCGAACCACTGAAACCTACAACTTGTCCCTTCAAAATTCCAATAGGTTCAAAATCTTGCAAACTTGCTAAGTCAATTACAGTGTTCACTTCATAATGACTTTTCAGGGTTGTTTCATTTTGATTAATCTTTCTTAAATCTTCCGCAGTTTCAATCAAATATGGGTTCATTTTTGAGCCGTTTCGATATTGAACATCAATTATGATTGGCTCTAAGCCAAGTTCAATTTCTGAAACAGAACTACCCCATTCACTTGGGAAAATATAAATTTTTCCAGTAAGAGAATCTTCAATGTCAACAATGTTACTGATGTTTGGAAGAACGCCACCTGAGGTGTAATTTTTATGATATCTTATTGGATTGTTAAAGAAATCTTCGCATGAAAGTTTAACCGTATAAACACCACTTTCACTTGCACTTGAATTAATTTCAATTCCGCTCACAACCGTATATGGATTTCCGTTGGTTGAAACATAGACAACCTCAATATTTTTGCTTGTTGATGTTTGTGGATATGTATATACATTCAACTCATATGACCTTTCTTCGTTGTCAAAATCAAGTTGAGAAATGCTTGAAGCCAATGAAATACTTTCAATTGATTTATATTGTTCTGTTTTAACTCTTACTTCATATTGTTTTGTCAAATTTCTTTGTCTGACATATGCATTCAAATGAAGCGTATAGGCAGACTGCTCAATATTTGTATATGTTTTTGTTTCAACATCAAACTCACCAAGATAATTACTGTCTGCAAAAACAAGCCCATCAAAAGTGATTGTATAAGTCACTGGGCGTCCATCAACATCAATTGCATTTATTGTCCTTGCATTTTCTGCATAAAACATCAATCCTGATGTTATTTCCAACCTTACTTTCTTTGCATTGAGGTTGTTTTTCGTAATTGTTGCAGTAATGGTTGGTTTAAAAAGTCCAATATTTGAATTTGCATAATAGTAAACAAATTTATCGCTGTAAAATTCATGCTTAAGTTCGTAAGAAATTTCATCATTTGCAACAGCATATTTATAAAGCATCGTGCCGTCATCCTGCGTTTGAAGTTCTGTTGCATTTTCATATGCAGACTGAATTGCAGCATCTGTAAAGTCATATTTATAGAAACCAAATGTTTGTTTATTGTCAACATATGTTGTAAATGTTGCAGAAGTTTGACTGTTTGCCTTTCCACCACCATAATAAACAGTGTTTGAAAGAGCGGCTGACTCACCATTTTTAAGGTAAAATTCCCTTAGAAGAGAATATGACGCAATTCTAAGTTCATACTTAACTGTTTTTGTTTGCCTTGTATATCTTTCATCAACTTCATACCCCGTCAAAGTTGCACTTACAATCACCTGTCCATTTTCACGAGTTGAAAAATAGTAAATATTTTCGCCTTGCGACATAGAAATATTGCCACTCACAAGGCTAAACTTTGCCCCGCCACTTACAATGTTTGAAACAACCTTTATTCCTGCCCTCGCCCCAAAATCAACTTGCCCATTTTTGTTTGGATTTAAAATATCCATATTCAAAATGTTTGCATAGTCTGGCGCCCCTGCAAGTTCAGCACCAGTAAATGCGTCTGTTGTAAAATTAAATTCTGTAACCGCCTCATTGTCCGTGCTTGCAAGAACAAAAGGGACATCATCTGTTGTCAAAGTTTTGATTACATTAAATGTAAGAGTAATTGGCATACCATTATCAAGATTAATTGTATAAATGCCACTGCCTACCGCTTTTGGCACAACCTTAAAGTTGAGATAATAATATTCCTCACCTTCCACACAAACTGTTTGTTTGTCAAAAATAAAATCAACAACATCAGCGTTTGCTTCACAAGTATATGTAATATATTGGAAAGGCGCGTCAGCCACAACAATTCCAGTGCCAAGAGTTTCATCAAAGAAAGATTTTTCTCCATCATTTAAGTCAAAATAGAAACTGTTTTGCAAATCTGCATAATCAGAATTTACCCAAACATTTCTTGCACCTGCTAC
>CAZQFT010000040.1:5302-7751 GCA_964592565.1 uncultured Lachnospiraceae bacterium | reverse complement strand
TGTAAACCAAAAGATGTTTCTATGTTGTAGGTATCACTCGCACCTTCGTCCAAACCAGACCTGTACTCTGACAAGAGTTTAACCTGAACACTAAGTTTATATTCGCCACTCTCGCTGAAACTTCCATTTCCATTCAAAAGTAAAGTCGTGCCAGCATATCGGTCACTTAAACTGCTTGAAATATTAGGTTTTCCCCAAGGGTCACTGCTTGTAGTACGATATTGCCAGTAATATGAATATTCAAAGATTTCTGCCTTATCAAATTCAACAACATTGTTGTAATGCAATCCTTCAAACGAAAGCACTTGTGTCGCGTAAATCCCCGTCATGATTGGTGTATATTCATATATATCTGGAAGTTTCCATTTTGCAGTTAGGTTTATTGCAAGATGTCTGTTTTGTTCATTCAGTCCAACAAATGTTCCATTTTCACCCAAGAACACACTTGTTCTTTCTGTTGCGTCAAGAACATTGACCCCCGTGCTTCCTTCTCTTAAAGAAGAAAGTTCAAAACCATTTACGCTTGGAATAAACAAATCCTCAAAGGTTGAAACTCCAAGTCTTAAAAATGACTCCTGCTCCCCATATACATCTGGCAAACTGTAATCATATGCCACGCGAACAAGGTCGGTAAATACAGCATGATATTCAATTTCGGTAACTCCTTCCTCTGAGGAAACAATTTCCTCCCCCGTGGAAGTTGTCGCTGTAAAACTTCTATTTTCAATGTCAAACACAAAATCGAATGACAAAGAGTTGTTTGTTTCCATTGTGCCATCTATACTGTATCCTAAAATCTTTGCCCATTCATAAAGTGCTGTGTATGTGTCAAGATAAAGCGAACTTGTTGCAAAAGTCACATTGGTTACATGACTGTTTACAAAAATTGAACATGTGCCATTTTCATAATGTTTAATTTCATAAATCAACTCTTTTGTGCCAGTTGTGGTCGTTGCAAAATATGCCCCCGCCACAGCAGTGTCGATATTTGATTGTTCAATCAATTCGCCTTCAAGAGAATAAGTTATTGACACTGTAAAAATATCTTGTCCCAAATCTTCGTAAGTAAAAATCTCGTCATTCATTGTGAATTTTTTGCCAGTTAAAGAAATTTCTGCAACACCAGTTGTGTTTAAAATTGTGTATTCATCTGGCATTCTCAATTTGAAACTTCTTGCCACATCGACATTATAGGTTGTACCTTCGGCAGCAATCATTCTAAGCAAATTAACATCACTGAAATACAAATAATTTACATCGTCATAGTGGTTGTAAGTTGTATCAACATCCATTGAACCAGCGTTTGAAGTAAGCACTCTCGCGCCGAGATAATAATCAGCCATTATGTTGTAGAGGGTTTCATATCCAAACTCAACCGCAGTTCTGCCACCTTGCCAAGCAAGAGCTGCCTCTGTTGCACCTATTTGATAGTAAGATGTTTTTGACCCCAAGTTTTGAATATCCAACACTTGTGGCAAAATAAAGATTTTTCCAACTGTTATATAAGCACCTAACTCATCAGTTTCAATGTCATAGTTCCCAATTCTGATGGAAGCCGTTGTTTCCGCAAGATAAAGCCTTAAGTCATACAAGTTTCTTGCTTCAATTCCATTGTTTGAAAAGATTTTGAGTGTATAAATTCCAATTTCTCCCAATTTTACGCCGTCAAGTTCAAAATATGCCTGCGCATTGTAAATAAGGTTAATGTCTTTTGTGTTATCACTATATGAATAATCATAATATTCAAAATAGTCCAAATTTGCAATCATTTCAGAATTGTCATTTTCTGCCAAATATTCTTCATAACTGTAATAAAAGACAGTCTCTTCTTCGCCAGTTTCCTCATCATCACTTTCGTCAATTTCTTCGTCATCTTCAACAGCATAATAAGTCCACGCACGATAAGCATTATGTTCTAAGCCGTCATTGGTTGTTAAAAGCAAATAATATTTTGTCATAATAAAGGCATAAAGTTCGTCTGTTGTGAGCGACATAATTTGGTCATCAGTGAGTGTTGCATCAGCCTTCTTTGCAAGTTCAGAAATCGAAGTGCAAGAATTAAGCGAATTTTCTTCAAAGAAAGGTTGCATAATTCTCTTGGCATTTTCAACCTGTTTTTCTGCCAAGACAGTTGAATTAAGCGTTTCTGCAGCAGTCAATTCAGCCTTATCAATTGTAATTCTGAACGAAATTGTTTTTGACCAAATTGTGCTTTGATTAAGTTTTGGAGCAATATCCGAAACCGAAAGCAACATATTTACAGTATATGTTCCAGAGTCTCGGACAACAAATGCCATGCTTGTTTGGTCGATTGAGTCTGCATTTCCGCTAAGCAAGATGTTTAAATTGGCATTGAGTGCATTATCAACACTCAATTCCAATTTGTCGTTGGATGCATCGAGAATGAAATTTGTTGAGGCAAAATTTCCTTCTGTAAAATACTCTGAAA
>CAZQFT010000040.1:3090-5292 GCA_964592565.1 uncultured Lachnospiraceae bacterium | reverse complement strand
ATTATTTGCCCATATCCAGAATATTCTCTGGACTCAAGTTCAAAATTTACAATCTCCAACCCAAGAGCAGAAGAATCAAACTCCCAAGCAGCATAAAGCGTAAGTGCTCCATCTTGGTTGTCTGTAAAAGTTGGGATTTCATAGTTAAACACAGTTTCATCTGTAATAAGAGTCTTCCTTGTTCCATTTATTACATAATAGCCTACAAACTTGAACCCCTTTCTTTCTGGAATAATTTGAGAAAGCATAATCGCAATCGAACTTTCATCTTCTCCTATGTATGCCATTTCTGCAAAAGTCGAATCAATTTCGATTAAATAGTTTTGTTCATACGCCAATTGCTGGTTGAGAGATAATGTGCCGTCATTAAGAATATCTTTTAGCAAAACCCCATCTTGATAGACTGAATTTGCGCCATTAAAATTAATGGTTATGTTGTAAATTTTTTCCACCCAAATTGCTTTAAGTGACACATTTGCCGGATAGATGTAGAGTCCATATTCATCATAAAGAGAAGTGTCCTGAACAACCGAACCATCACGCTCAAAAATCTTTTCTCCGTCCAACTCCCAGCCGGCAAGATTATAGCCAACCATACTCACTCTTGTTGGAGAGGTGATTGCAGAAGCATCAAATGTTTGATTCATTTTTTGAAAACTTGTTGTTCCGTTGCTCCATTGTCCACCATTTGGATTAAATGTAATCACATAAACTTGTGGGCTCCATAATCTGTAAAAATGAACACTGTCGCCATCGCTTAGTCCTTCAAAATATTGAATTTTAGTTTGAATTGTCGATGAAAGTTTGTCCAAATTGCCAGAAACATATTCTCCTCTTGCCCAATAATAGCCATAGATGTCATTTGTGTAACCAACTCGCGAATAGAACAAATCATTCAATGTCAAACTTGTGCTTTCTGTTTCATAAATCCCAGCCAAAGAAGTTGATGTATCGATTTTGTCGCCAAGCACTTTGTTCTCAATTGTGAAAGTTTTTTCATTATCAACAAGTTCTGCCTCACTGTTGTAAACAACACCTTCTCTTCCGTCAGAATAAAGTCCTGCAACTCCTGTGCCAGAGTGGAACACTAGGTTGACTTCTTTTTTCTTTAAAATTGGAAGGATATAATAAGTTTCTTGCAACTGTGTAAGACCCGCTTCCATTTTTGTCTTTATAATTTCGTGCAAGTCAAAGTTTTGAGTGTATGTTGCAACAACATCTCCATCTTCTTGAATTTCAGTCGTTTTATCTGCCCAGAGAACAATTGGGTTTCCGTCAATGTCTGTTATTGGCTTATTCACAATATCTACAAGCATCACACCAAAGATATCATATGCCTGAGCATTTGTACCCGTGATTGCAAAATTTAAGATTCCAAAATTCTCTGATGTAGATGCTGTGGTATACTTATACTCAAAACTTTCAGCATCCGTATCAACACCATTAACATTTCGAGTCATCGAGATGTCAATAAGATGTATACGCTTTGGCTCTGCGTATAAAGACAAAGAGTCTATATCTTGCAAATTCTGATTGTCGGCAATTGCATATCTAACCTCAATGTCAGCACTGAAATTGAAACTTATTTCTTTTTTCAAATATACCGCATATATATCAATCTCAAAACGATTTAACGCACCGCCCGCTTCATTGCTTGTCGCATATTCATCATTAACAATCTGATTTTGATTGGTTTGATTGTTTAAGTTGTAATAAATTTCTGAAATGCTTGTATTTTTAACAATATTTCCATTTCTATCTCTGTAATAATCCCCACTCAGTCCAGCAGAATTTTGTTGTAAATACCAACCATAAAACTCATACGCTTCGTTTTGTCCAAGTTCTGTAGAAAGAGAAATGCTTTGGTTGTATTGAATGTCTGCTATGTCCGATGATGATGTTGTAATCTCATAATCATTCTCATCTTCAAAATCAATTTCATTTTTGTCGTCTGCATCAAGGAATTTTGTATGTGTTTCAAGCGTGTACAAAACCTCTTCGCAAATTATTTGCACAGTATATCTTCCTGCCTGAAGACTTGACCAGTCAACTGCCCCTGACGCCTTGTCGTATTGAAAAGAGAGGGCATAGCCATCTGAAGAATAAGAATCATCATTTATAGTCCTATCCTTATATTCGCCTTTATAGAACACTTCTGTGTTTGGAGTAAAATAATCTGCATTATTGTCATTAAACCATGAA
>CAZQFT010000040.1:0-3080 GCA_964592565.1 uncultured Lachnospiraceae bacterium | reverse complement strand
TGAAGCATATTCTGCTGCAGAATCTACCACTCCATCTACAGCGAACGCCACCGCAGTCTCTTCTTCTGTAATAGTGCTTACATCAACCGAAATTTTAATATTATAATTCGATGCTGTTCCATTTGATAAATCATATAAAACAACCCCACTTTCTCCGCCCGCGTCATAATTTGCTGCAAATTTAAAATAATTTGATGATGCCACATTAAATTGCAACAATCCAACAGGGCTTTCAGCAATATCTGTAACATTACATTTAATCATACTTATTGCACCAGGTGCATTTTGCAACAAGCGTTTAACATTGTCTTCCGAATCCCTTGTGTAATATTCAAAATCAAACACTGCTTCAGTATATTGTCCAACAACGGTGATTACTGAGCGCTCGGCTTCCTTGATTTTGTTTGAGAAAGATGCTTGTTCGTGAACTCCGTTCTCATTTGTTTCTGATAGCGTTGGAAAATCTACAAAATTTTCAAAACTCATCATCAGTTTGTGATATTTTGGAGTCGCCCCTTCTGTTTTGTTTAGGTGAGAAATTGTAAAGCCTTCCTCATTGCTTGTCGTTGGGCTGTGTCTGTAAAATTTAACAGATTCAGACTCTGTAGAATAGATAAGTGCAAAAGAAGAATCTGTAAGATAAGAAATCATCGTGACATCACCAAAAACACCACCATCATACTTCCCTGTTAATTTCACGATTTGTTCTGCTTTTGTCAAATTTTTAGGTGAAATCGTTTGCGTCGTTTCAGCGGCTTTATACAGGGTCACATAATAATAACCTTCTCCATTTTGAGTGTTGAATGTAAGTTCGTAGAAATAATATTCATACACTCCATCAGAAAGTTTATATCTGAAAGCAACGCGAGAATTTTCTTCCTGACTTCCACCAGTAAGTTGTTTAAAATCAAAATCTCCGCTTGATGACAAAACATAATTGTCAACAAAATTGTATGCAATTCTTGTAGACACCTCATTTCCATCATCATCAGTCTGAGTCAAAGAGTAGCCTGACAAATCCGCACTTGCATAAATAGCACTGCTTCCGTAAGCCATTGCAACTTCAGAATATGAAGACACTATTGGCGCAATTCCGAAATATACACCACTGATGACACTGAAAGGCTTTCTAAATTCTTCTCTCGAAATTTCCAAGAAAATGTTATAGTCACTTACAATGTTTTCGATTTTAAACTCTGTATATGGATTTGTCGTATTTAAAATTCCAGAATATCCATTTTTTTCGTCCTCAAGTGCACCATAGTCAGGCGCAATCCTTTCATAATTTAAATAACCGAATTTCATTCTGTTTGTATCTGCGGTCGCATATACGCCATAGTTTGCCACAGTTGAATCATCAGTGTTGGTCGTTGCACTGCTGAGAGAAACATTTTCTGTCAAAACATAGCCATTTTTAAGGTTGACTTTCAAAGTGTAATAATTTCCATCAACAGCCGCAACATCTGTAGAAACCTCAAAACTTAATATCAAATTTTCTACGCCATTTTCTGCTGTGACATAACTTTCAACATCAGTATATTCTCCAACCGATGTTTGCAAAATATAAGTCTTAGCATCTCCAGACGCATCATAAACAACATCGCCATTCCCATCACGCTCATATTCTACAGTATTTTTTATCAACTCAACAGATTCGATTGCGTCTTTTATTTCAAAATCTTTATAAAACTCTTCATCTGTCTTGCCAATACTCAATTTCAATTCATATTTGTAAGTCGAAGAGCCTTCCCATTTCGCATAATATGTTTTATTCAGTTTCGAATCAAAATATCTGCTATTCAATCTTTGGTTTTCCGCATTCATGCCACTACTTGACGACCACACAAGTCCACTAAACCCAGTTGTCTCGTCGTAACTGCTGTAAATTTCAACCACCCTAAAACCCGGTCTTAAGTTGTTGTAAACCGAACTGTATTTCGTAAAGAGATTGTAATAATCATACAAAAATGCGTCATAGTTTACATAATTGATTTCTGAATAATCTCCACTTGTCTTATACACTGTGGTTTCATATTGGTTGTAATCGATTGTTATTGTTCCATCCGTGCGTTGCCAATATGCCTTAAGTTCAATATAATCTCCAGACTCAAAATATGTTGAAGAAAAAGTTGTAGCAGTTCGAGAAACATCAATATTAGAACTTATATTCTTTCCAAAGTTAAATCCAAGCAGCTTATAACCTCTCCTGATTATAATGTCATAGAAAGCTCCATATTCTGAGCTTAGTGGAATAAGTCTTTTAGCATAGGTCGCATCGATGCTTTCGAATGCCGGTGATTCAAAACTTATATACCTTCCGGAACCGCTTAAAACAACAAGCGTGTGATAATTTGAATAAACTTTTCCTTCAGAATCATAAAAATGTCCACCATTTCCATCAATCTCAACATCAAAACCTTCAAGATAATTTAGTCCGACAAGAGTTATCTTTTTGTCACCAACATTCCAACGATTTTGTGTAAAGTTGTTACTGCCATAGAAAACGCTAAGATTTCCAGACATGGTAGCGCCAATTGTATTGACACCATTTTCGCTTAAGTCTGAGCAGTTGATTACATAAGTATTCGCACCCGCATAACCAATCAAGTTTGCCTTTTTCACAGAAGTTGTTGCCGTGCCGTCATTTATATAACGAACATCGTCAATGACCAAATTTTTGATAACAGCATTTTCCGTTCTGGCAAAAAGTGCATGATATTCAAATTGCTGATAAAGTGAACAGGTCATGCCAGTAATTTTAAATCCATTTCCATCAAACACGCCAGAAAAATATTCGCCTGTATTAAAGGCAATTGGAATCCATGTTCTTCCAGTCAAATCAATATCGTTCATAAGTGAGTAATAGCGATACTCCGCAACTCCATTGGCATCATATTTAACATTCGTCCAATTGGCAGAGAGCCACGCCAAGTCACCAGCCGTTTCAATCAGATATGGGTCAGACGCCGTCCCTGAACCACGCAATCCAGCCTCTGTTGTTGTATCAATATCATTATTCATATTGCCATCAATGATGATGTAAGGAAGTCCATCATTCACGCCAGAAGAAATTTCCCAAA
>CAZQFT010000039.1:0-7845 GCA_964592565.1 uncultured Lachnospiraceae bacterium | reverse complement strand
TTAAAATCAATAAATATAAAAGGAAGCATTGTAACATGTAGACATACATTTGCTACAAATTGCTTCTACTTAGGAAAAGATAGTTTAATCATATCTCGAGAAATGGGGCACACAACAAGCCAAATAACACAAGAAAATTATATAAGTATTGACTACAATCTAAGCAAAGAAAAAATCATTAAGTTATACAATAACTTATACAACCTAGAATAATAAAAATTTGACACAGTTTTTGACACAGTTTTTTTGCCAAAAAATTAACTTTTCCACAAAAACACTGGATTTTCGCCGTGTCAAAAAAAATGGCTACTTGCACGATAAAATCGAACAAATAGCCAACTGGTGCGGATAACAGGATTTGAACCTGCACGGTTGCCCACTGGAACCTAAATCCGAAAATCAAATCGCTACACATGCGTAAAATAGGGAACTTTACGACTTTTGACACAGTTTTTGACACAGTTTTTTTATCAAAAAAAAGGCTAGTTTTTAACTAGTCTTTTTCTTTACGATGCAAGTTTCTTTAGAACAACATTCTTTTGCCAATATTTGACAAACCTCTGAACAGCACCCTCTTCTTTTGTTGGATTATTTTTGAAACCACGACACTGAACTACATTAAGAGTGAATGGATCTAGTTCCAAGGTATAAAAACTCTTTTCAGGTTCAGCAACATGCCTCAATTCGATTCTCTAAACACAGGGTACGAATCCTCCTTTCGCTTATTCCAACAAGGCGATTTAAAAACACTACTTTGCACCTACCAAAAAAACAACGCAGTATTTTTTTAGTCCACTCCCACTATTAAAAAAACAATATTTTTCACAATTTACCCCTTGACAGACAATTACTCTTGTGATAAAATAATATTATCATAAAAAAGGAGAGATAAAATGGCAAAAGTTAATGCAAATGATTTAGAAAAGGAGACACTTCCATCATTCATTGGACACAGAAAAAGCGTTCAAATCAGCAAAGAAACAACTCGCCGCACACAAAAAACAGCAAGAGGCAGAGAAAGCTTAAGTGAGAGAAGTGGAAGAAACAGAACAACAACACAAAGAAGACACGAAATCAACACAACAAGAAAAGCTGCACTTGAAAAACTTTTAAAAGAAACTGCAGCAGAACAAGACGCAGCACTTCTTGAAGAGTATGGAATGGCAAATACAACACAAACACCAAAAAAATATACAAAAGAAACTGCTGAGCATGATGCCGAACTTCGTGCTGAAATGGAAAAAATTTTCAACGATTCAAAAACTACATGCAAGAAAAAAACTTCAGAAAGAGTTTTGTAATTTGACTCTTGTCAAAACTTAATCTTTTAAAGTAAGTCGATTTGACTTACTTTTTTGTTGAGTAATACCTATAATTTTTGTTAAATTTTGAAACATAATTGCGAGTTTCTTCAAAGGGAATCTTCTCCAAAGTTACACCATCTTTGCTGTAATCTTCGTTCTTCAACCAATTTGCAACATTTGTAGGTCCAGCATTGTAAGCACAAAGTGCCAACTCCAAATTTTCAAAACGCTCAATCATACTTGCCAGATATGCAGTTCCAATCAAAATATTGTCTTCAGGATGCGTCAAATCAAAATCACCCATTCCAATTTCATCAGCAACCGCGCTCGCCGTTGTAGGCATAACCTGCATAAGCCCCCTCGCACCTTTTGGCGAAACAATGTTTTTGTTGAAATGGCTTTCAATATTTATAACTGAAAAAATTACCGCTTTTTCAACATCATATGTTTCGCTTGCAAGCGCAACCTCTTCGGCATACTTTATTGGAAAAAGATAGCCATAAAAACAATTAATTCCAAAAATTGATAAAAAAATGAAAGAAAATACAAAAAAAATTGAAAAAAAACATTTCATAACGATATTTTATGAAAAAAAGGCAATTGTATGCCTTTTATTTTTTGTATTCAACATCTGAAAATATTTCCAGTTCGTCCGTTCAAAGAATAAAACCCTACAAAATTATTGGGAGGATTGTACGACATCAAGGCTTGAACTTTTGGATAAAAATCATTCAAAAACTTAACCGAAATTCCACAAACACTTCCAATGCTGTGAGGAGTGTTTATGATCGCTGCAGGGACATTATTTGCACGCAATAAATTAGCAAAATTTAGCGTTGCATAACGCGACTTAAAAACTGCAAGTGTGTAATTCACAATGCCTCCTTTGCACAAAATTTCCCCTAAATTATTATATTATTAACATACAAAGTTTTGTTCAATTTTTATATAAGAAGGTTAAAATGATTTATTTAGATAATTCTGCATCAAGTTTCACAAAACCAAAAAATGTGCAAAAAGCAGTGCTTAACGCACTAAATTTTTATACAGCGAATCCTGGAAGAAGCGGACACAAGCAAGCCATAAAAACAGCATTAGAAGTTGAAAATGTCAGATCTATTGTAGCAAAACATGTCAACACAACCAGTGATAAAATCATTTTTACTCTAAATTGCACTGACGCTCTAAATATCGCCATTTTAGGCTGTCATAAACACGGTGGACACGCAATTTGTACAGTAAACGAACACAATTCGGTTTTAAGACCACTTGAACACTTAAAAAGCATCGACCCAGAGTTTTCTTACACTGTCGCTGAGCAATCTGGGAAAGTTGGACTTATTTGGGAAGATATCGAAAAACACATCACCCCGCAGACCTATTTGGTGGTCGTAAACCATGTTTCAAATGTGAACGGTGACACTGCTGAAATTCAAAAAATTGGGCAAGAATTACAACAAAGAAACATCTTGTTTCTTGTTGACGGCGCTCAGGGTGGCGGACATTTTCACTATGACATGCAAAAAATGGGAATAAATTTGCTCGCACTTGCTCCTCACAAAGGATTTTATTCACCTCAAGGCGTAGGTTGTTTGGCACTTTGTGGAAACATTCAAATAAACCCAATTCGCTTTGGCGGAACTGGAACAAACTCACTTGAACTTTTTCAACCAACTTCACTTCCAGAACGGTTAGAAAGTGGCACCATTAACACCCCTGCAATCTTAGGATTTGGAGAAGGAATTAAATTTGTTGAAGATAATTTTGATTACATCCATTCAAAACTTGAGGATTTGACCACCTACTTGCACTATGAATTTTCAAAAATGCAAATAGATATTTACACCAAAACCGAAAACACCAACGGCGTCTTTGCCTTCAATATTCCAAATGTCGCATCAACAGACATTGCAAATTTTTTAGATGAGAAATGGGGAATTTGCGTACGAAGTGGCTATCATTGTGCACCCCTTAAACATAAATCTCTCGGAACATTAGATTATGGTGCAGTACGCGTTTCCATGTCCTATTTCAACACATATCAAGAGATTGAAAAACTTGTTCTGGCAATAAAATCTTTTTTAAAGAGAAAAAATAATTTTAAATAATTTTCCTCGTAAAAAAATATAAAAATGGAAAATAATAATAAAAAAATCCAAATTTTGATTATTTTTTGGATTTTTTCATAATTTTTGCTTGTTTTTTAAAATCTTTTTTTAAACTGCTTTTGTTTTATCTTTAATAATCAACTTCGAAATTCCCACGGTCCCCTTTCCATAAACCTCTACATTTGTAAGTTTGTTATTTCCAACCATAACAATTCCATTGCCTGAAGTTTCAATTTCCGAATCTATTAAATAAGTTTGCCCTTCCATTTGAAGTCTGCCTTTTACTTTTGAATCAATAATAGAAGCGTCTTCTTTCATTTGCAAACTTCCTCTTATTTCAGAATTGTAAACCCTTGAATTTTGACGAAGTGTAGCATTGAATGCTGGATATATTTTTGAGTTTGAAACAACCGCCCTTTCTCCCAAACTACAGTCATGTGCAAGACAAGAATTTTCAACTTGAGCATCACCACTGATGTAACACCCAGGGCCTACCATTGACTTTTCATCCACCCAGCAAAGCCCATCCAATGACAAACTTCCCATTGCACAATATCCACCTTTTTGACCGTAGGTTACATAATTGTTGTTTCTTGTTAAAAAGTTGGTTGTTGCAACAACCCTATAAAGCAAAAAATTTTTGCCATCTATAATAATTTCTTTAGTATCATTCTTATCATATATAAATTTTTTATCCATGTTCCCTCCAATTACTCAAGCAATTTATATTCATACAATGAGTTTAACACAAAAAAATACTCTTGTCAATACACATTTTTATGAAAAAAATGTTTTTTGGCAATAAATTTTTAAATTTTAGGCATTGTTTTGATTTTTTCTTTAATGATATTTTAAATAATAAAAAAATAAGCAATTGATTTTTGCTTATTTTTGATAGATAAATCTTTTGCAATGTTCGCAGACAATTACGCCTTTTTCTTTGATTCTTGAAATCGAAACCTTTGGAAGTTCCATTCTGCAGCGTCCACAGAAATTGTTTCCTTCAAGTGGAACAATAACTGGGAAAATGTTGTCATTTCTCTTTTTCTTGTATTCCGCCATAATTTCAGGATCAACTTCTTTTTCCATTGTTTGAAGTTGCTTTTGCAATTTTGCTTTTTCTGGCTCAAGCGTTTTTGTTTCTTCGTCAATCTTTTGCTTGCAGATTGCATATTGACTACGCGCTTCATCAAATGTCTTTTTTGTCTTATTAAACTCTGACAAAATACGATTCACACTTTCAGCACTTTTTTGCAACATTTTTTCCAAAATGTTGAGATTTGACGCAATTTTTCCCTTTAACGCGTTAAGTTTTTCAAGTTCTTCCATACTCAAACTTTCAATATCCGCAGAAAGCATCTCATCCGATTTTGATTTATTTAAATTGTATTTCGCTTTAATATCATCAATCTCAGCAATAAGTTTTTCTGCTTCAGCCTCAAGTTCTGCTGAGCGAGTTTGCGATTTTTTGGCAATTGCAGTAAGTTCATTTGCTTTTTTTCTGTAGTTGCTGTTGTAAAGTTTTTGCTCAACTTTATACAATTCTTCATCTACTTTTTGATATTTTAAAATATTTTCAATATTCATAATCTCTCCTAATACGCCACAAATGGCAATTTTTATTCAACAAAATCCGCTAAACGCTTACTTCTGTTTGGATGCTTAAGTTTTCTCAATGCCTTGGCTTCAATTTGTCTTATACGTTCTCTTGTAACAGAAAACTCTCTTCCAACTTCTTCAAGAGTTTTTTGTCTGCCATCAAGCAATCCATATCTTTGGCGAATAACTTCTTGCTCTCGAGGTGTCAAAGTGTCAATAACCGCCAAAAGTTGTTCTCTGAGAAGAGTTTGTGTTGCACTTTCAATTGGCGATTTTGCACTTTCGTCCACAATCACATCAGCCATTTTTCCATCATCCTCTTCACCCATTGGTGTTTCAAGAGAAATTGGGTCTTGGGCAGTTCTTTGAATTTCCATAACTTTCGCAACTGACAAATCCATTTCTTTGGCAATTTCTTCGATGCTTGGTTCGCGTCCCAATTTTTGCATCAAAAGACGCACAACTTTGATATATTTGTTGATTGTTTCAACCATATGAACAGGAATTCTGATTGTTCTTGATTGGTCAGCCATCGCACGCGTAATTGCTTGTCTAATCCACCATGTTGCATAGGTTGAGAACTTAAAGCCCTTTGTATAGTCAAACTTATCAACAGCGCGTAATAAGCCCATGTTTCCTTCTTGAATAAGATCCAAAAATGACATAGATGTTTTTCCAACATATCTCTTTGCAACACTCACAACCAAACGCAAGTTTGATTCTGAAAGCACGCTCTTTGCATATTGATCCCCTTGCATCGCTCTTTTTGCATATTCCTTTTCCTCTTCTGAAGAAAGGAGTGGCACTTTGCCAATATCCTTCAAATACATCTTAACTGGATCATCAACTGATGGCGACATAACCAAGTCTGAAAAATCATCTTTGTAAAGGTCTTCATCGTTTGATTTTATGACCTTAATTTTTCTTTTTTGCAAAAGTTCAATAAATTTTTCAACATTTGCGGCATTTTCACCAACTTTTTGTAATGAAAAATAAATATCATCCTCATTTATTGAGCCTTTCTTTATTGCCAACGCTTGCAATTTATCGTAGATAAGTTTTGCTTTCAATGCATCTTCTTTAGCCTCTGGCATAATATTCCTCCAAACTTTTATTTTTTAATTGTAAAGCAGTTTTTCCTAACTTTCTTGCAATCTCACTTCTTAAATTTAAATCTTCACAATTCTTATACTCTTCGTTAAGCCTTGCCTGTTTCTTCTTTAACAATTGTTCTGCAATTTTCCAAATGCATTCTCTGAAATATCTTTCTTTGTCATCAATTGAAACAAAGTTAAAGTTCAGAAGTTCCATAAGAAATACATCCTCACTTGCACCTTCAATATCGAAAATTGAAGAAAGTGGCAAATTTTGATTGATTATATCCAAATATGAGTCATAATCTTCCAAAAGTTTTGAATAATCAAGTCTTTTGTCAACATAGTCTTGCTTGTGCATAAGTGATGCCAAGATAAATTTTATTGCCTTCTCGTCGCCTTTTTCACTTTTAACCTGAGTTTCTTTTGGAGCAGGCACAATTTTAGCTTCTTGCAAATTTATATCTCTTCGCAGTATGTCAATCGGAATTTTTGTAAGCTCTCGAACTTTCTCAAGATAAGGCTCAAAAAGTGTCCCACTTCCAAGTTTCTTGATTTCGGACAAAACAACTTTTACAAACTTTCCTTTCTCATCTGCTTTCTCAAGGTCGTATTTTGAAGCGTAGTGGTCAATCAAAAAGTCCATATAATGCTTCGCACCGTCAATCATCTGTTGCAACCTTTCACGACCATAGATGTTTAAAATCTCATCTGGGTCTTTTCCGTCTGGCAAATAAACCACTCTCAAATCAACATTCTCATTTCTGAACATCTCAATTGCGCGAAGTGTTGCTTTAACGCCTGCACCATCTCCATCAAAACACAAAACAATATTTTGGCAATATTTTTTAAGTTCATTGACATGATCAGAAGTAAGTGCAGTCCCCATACATGCAACAGTCGATTTAAACCCACTTCTATGCATCGCAATAACATCCATTTGCCCTTCAACCAAAATGATTTTGTTCAAAAGTTGCTGTTGTTTTTGTGCCTTTAAAAGGTTGATGCCAAAGACAACTCTCCCCTTTTGAAACACCACAGTTTCTGCAGTATTTTTATACTTTGCAAAATCAGTTTTTTCCAACGCCCTTGCACTAAAGCCAATACACTCGTTAAAGGAATTAAAAATAGGAAACACCAATCGGTTTGCAATCGCATCATAAAGCCTGTTGTCTTTTTTATTGCAAATGCCCGCATCCAAAAGTTCCGCATCAGTAAAGCCTTTGCCTCTTAGATACTCAACAATGTCTGTCCAATTTTTTGAAAACCCAATCTTAAAATCTTCAAGTTCTCTTCGCGTAAATTTTCGTGACTTTATGTAGTCTTGTGCAACCTTTGCATCTTTGTTGTATAAGTTTTCCATATAGTGCTTGTAAGCATAATCCAATGCTGAAAGCACACGCTCTTTTTTCTTTTGATATTGTTTTCTGTCATCAGATGTATCAAGTTCTGGAACTTGCATCCCTGCTTTCTCGGCCAAGATTTTTACGGCATCCATAAAATCAACATTTTCCATTTTTTGAACAAACTTGATTACATCTCCTGATTCTTTGCAACCAAAGCAATGATAAAAGCCTTCATCATTGTCCATGGAAAATGATGGAGTTTTTTCGTTATGAAAAGGACAGCAAGCCCAGAAACGGCGACCTTTTTGTTCTATCTGCATATAATTTGACGCGATAGACATCAAGTCGTTTTTGCGTTTCAACTCGCTTAACCACTCAACAGAAAAGCCTTTAT